>NZ_JAAGPP010000404.1:0-627 GCF_017104975.1 Burkholderia sp. Ac-20344 | reverse complement strand
AGCGCTGGAATTCCTCGAACGGCGACAGGTACGGGTTCGTGTAGCCCAAGCCCACCACGAAGCCGACCACCACCTGGTTGTTGTCCATGTGATACAGGAACGAGCCGCCGTAGGTGTCCGACTTCAGTGGCCAGCCGGCCGTGTGGATCACGAGGCCTGGCTTGTGCTTGGCCGGGTCGATCTCCCACAGCTCCTTGATGCCGATCCCGTACGCCTGCGGATCCGCGTTCGCGTCGAGCTTGAACTTCGAGATCAACTGGCGGCCGAGGTGGCCGCGGCAGCCTTCGGCGAACAGCGTGTACTTCGCGTGCAGTTCCATGCCGAGCTGGAAGTTCTCGGTCGGTTCGCCGTCCTTGCCCACGCCCATGTTGCCGGTCGCGACACCCTTTACCGAGCCGTCGTCGTTATAGAGAATCTCGGCAGCCGGGAAGCCGGGGAAGATCTCGACGCCCAGCGCCTCGGCCTGCTGTCCAAGCCAGCGCGTGACGTTGCCCAGTGAGATCACGTAGTTGCCGTGGTTCTGGAAGTTGGCGGGCAGCGCCCAGTTCGGCGTGGTGACCGCGCTCTTCTCGGACAGGAACAGGAAGCGGTCTTCCGTCACCTCGACGTCGAGCGGCGCGCCGCGTT
>NZ_JAAGPP010000403.1:0-645 GCF_017104975.1 Burkholderia sp. Ac-20344 | reverse complement strand
CGGGCGGCGCGCTGATCGGCGACGACGCGGGCTTCCTGAACGCATCGCGGATCAAGGGCAGCCACGCGGCGATCAAGACCGGCATGCTGGCGGCCGACGCCGCGTTCGACGCGGTGCAGGCCGGCCGCCAGTCGGACGAGCTCAACGCGTACCCGGATGCCTTCAAGCAGTCGTGGCTGTACACGGAGCTGTACCGCGCGCGCAACTTCAAGCAGTGGATGGCGAAGGGCCTGTACCTCGGCACGCTGATGGTCGGGCTCGAGCAGAAGGTGATGGGCGGCAACGTGCCGTGGACGCTGCACCACAAGCATGCGGACCACGAGATGCTGAAGCCGGCGTCGCAATGCGAGCCGATCGAGTATCCGAAGCCGGACGGCAAGCTGACGTTCGACCGGCTGTCGTCGGTGTTCATCTCGAACACGAACCACGAGGAGAACCAGCCGGCGCACCTGACGCTGAAGGACGCGAGCGTGCCGGTGAACGTGAACCTGCGTACCTACGCGGGCCCCGAGGGTCGCTTCTGCCCGGCGGCCGTGTACGAGTTCGTGAAGAACGACGACGGCAGCGACCGCCTGGTGATCAACGCGCAGAACTGCGTGCACTGCAAGACCTGCGACATCAAGGACCCGACGCAGAACATCGTGT
>NZ_JAAGPP010000402.1:0-665 GCF_017104975.1 Burkholderia sp. Ac-20344 | reverse complement strand
AATACTCCACACCTCGATTGCCCTGGTGGCAGTGGCGTGTGGTCTGGTGGCGTTGTTTAAGCACGGCGAAATCGAGATGAGGACGCGATCCGGCCGGCTCTATATATGGCTGACGGCAGCGACGGCATTCACCGGGCTCTTTATTTTCCGCCACGGCGGATTCGGGCCGCCCCATGCACTGGCACTCCTGACGTTGGCAGTGCTTGCCATTGCCAGTGCATGCGAGCGACATAGGAAAGCGGGCGTAGCACGCTACGTGGCCGTACTGGGCTACTCGCTTACGCTGTTCTTCCATCTGATCCCAGGATTGACGGAGACCGGCACGCGCATCCCGATCGGCAATCCGGCCTTCAGCGGTCCGGAAGATCCGGCACTGAAGGCGATGGTTGGCATCGGCTTCCTCGTCTACCTGACTGGCGCGACGGTCCAGGCGATGCGTATCCGCCGCGCCCACAGGCTGACGGTCACCCCCTGAATCTCTGTAGCCCTCGTGATGAACCAGCCAGAACAAGGACAGCCGAGGCTGTTTGCCCAACTGCCGCTGCTCGACGGCATTCTTGAACAGCATAGGGCGCAGCTCGGTGCCGACTTCATCGCCTATCGCAACCACGCCTATCGGGTTGCCAATTTCTGCAGCGCGCTGGCGCCATCGGCGGTGGCCGGAG
>NZ_JAAGPP010000401.1:0-679 GCF_017104975.1 Burkholderia sp. Ac-20344 | reverse complement strand
TGCGGCCGCCGAGGTCGATCACCTTCGTCGCACGGCCCGCGAGCGGCATCACGTCCGCGTCGCTGCCGACCGCGACGAAGCGGCCTTCCTTGATCGCCACGGCAGCGGCGACGGGGTTCGCGCGGTCCAGGGTCGTGAACCTGCCGTTGCGGAGAATCAAATCCGGTTGGGTTTCGGTTGCGGTCATATGCGTCACCTCATTTCAATCAAAGGCCGATGAGCTGCTTGAGGGCGGGAACCGCCTGCACGCCAATCAACATGCCGAGCAACCCGACCAGGGCAATCAGCGGCGGTGCGGGAGAGCGAACCTTGATTGCACTGTAGATCACGCCTATCAGCAGGCCCGCACCAAGGGAAACCAGATAAGGTTCCATACGATCAATCTCCCGAACAAACTGGAATGCAGGCGACCGCCCTGCAAACGCTCCGTGGGCGGTGTCCGCGGATCGACCGCGTCACACCGCCCGCATTGACGTATCGCCGCTGCGGCGTGCGCATGGCACACGCCGCAGCGGCATCGATCGTCGCGACAGTCAGCGTCACTTCGCCGGTACGGGCGGGAGCGACTCGTGCGGCGTCAGCGTACGCTCGGCGGCCTTGTGGACCATCGTGTACGCGTAGTCGACGCCCATCCCGTACGCGCCCGAATGCTCCTTCGCGATCGCCATCACCGCGTCGT
>NZ_JAAGPP010000400.1:0-726 GCF_017104975.1 Burkholderia sp. Ac-20344 | reverse complement strand
TCCGGGCAGACCAGCTTCGTCAATGGATTGCTCCTTGGGCGGCACTTCACGTGGGGTTGCCATGCCAAGTTCAGGCGACACTTGCCGATTTTACGTAGCTGGAGATTGAAGTTTCAAGAAATAATTACTGGACGAATCTCCGCGGCCGACCGGCCAGAAGTGGAGGTGAGTCATACGTCACTAGCCGGACGGCGGAAGAGCCACGGGCGCGTCCACGGCTAGACAGTCTGGAGTTCGCCCGGTCCGGAGATCGCATCATGGCGCAGATATCCCCGACGCCCTTGTCCCTTGCGGAGTGCCGTTTTAGTACGACGACAGTCAACGCCGCGCGGCGAGAAGTGTTGCGCGATGGCGTCCGGATCAGCGTCGGGGAGTGTGTCTTCGACTTCGCGAACGCAGTTCGATCCGTTGTGGGCAGAGCAAGCCTGGGACCGCACGCTGACGTTCCTTGGCCGGGTGATGTGGGAGAACCGCGGAGAAGCGCAATGAACTACACAACAGAACCGGTGATGATGGCGACAAGGCGCAGCATTCTGAAGGCTACCGCGTCGATCGCGGCATGGCTTTCGATGTCCCGCGCGGCGGACGCCGCCACCAATGCTACCGTCCCGGCGAGCAGGGGCAACCAACAAGGAGGCAATGCCATGCATACGGTCAGAACGAAGGACGGCGTCGACATATTTTATAAAGACTGGGGCAGTGGCCAGCCCATTGTTTTCTCCCACG
>NZ_JAAGPP010000399.1:0-742 GCF_017104975.1 Burkholderia sp. Ac-20344 | reverse complement strand
CGGTCACCACGGTAGGATTCATGACTGGGGTGAAGTCGTAACAAGGTAGCCGTATCGGAAGGTGCGGCTGGATCACCTCCTTTCCAGAGCTTCTCGCACAAGTTGAGCGCTCACGCTTATCGGCTGTAAATTAAAGACAGACTCAGGGGTCTGTAGCTCAGTCGGTTAGAGCACCGTCTTGATAAGGCGGGGGTCGTTGGTTCGAATCCAACCAGACCCACCACCGTCTTGTGTGGCGGTACACACCTGAGGCAAATCTGTACATGGGGGCATAGCTCAGCTGGGAGAGCACCTGCTTTGCAAGCAGGGGGTCGTCGGTTCGATCCCGTCTGCCTCCACCAATCACCAACGCTAAGGGCTTGGTTCAGACACTGAACCGAGAATTTTGCATTGGCGATTGAGCCAGTCAGAGTGATACGTAGTACGTATCGGCTGTCGTTCTTTAACAATCTGGAAGAAGTAAGTAATTTGGATAGCGGAAGCGTCTTGAGATGGACGTGGAAGTTATCCGGGTTGTGATTGTATCGATGTATCTCAAGATGATTCGAACTTCATTGTTCGGCTCGATTTTGGAATACGGCACAACGCGAGAACTCAACCTGTAGCGACTGTAGTGTCGAAAGATGAGACAGACTCGTTATAGGGTCAAGCGAACAAGTGCATGTGGTGGATGCCTTGGCGATCACAGGCGATGAAGGACGCGGTAGCCTGCGAAAAGCTACGGGGAGCTGGCAAACGAGCT
>NZ_JAAGPP010000398.1:0-756 GCF_017104975.1 Burkholderia sp. Ac-20344 | reverse complement strand
TAGGTGTACGGTCCCGAATTTTCATGGTGCAATTCTCTCTTCGGAATGGAAAGATGCACTATGGGCCAAGTTCTTCACGGAAGCGCCACAACGACAGAGGCGATCCGTCGAGCAATACAAGGTAGTCAAGAGAGCCCGAGAAAGCTGGCCAGGCGCTATGGAATCAACCAGAAGACTGTTGCGAAGTGGAAGAGCCGGCGCTCAGTCGTTGATCTTCCAGCAGGTCCCCAGAAGCCGAAATCTACAGTGCTTTCGACAGAGGAAGAGGCAATCATCGTCGAGTTTAGGCAGCGCACGCTGCTGCCGCTCGATGACTGCCTCTATGCGCTCCAGCCGACAATCCCGGCTTTAACGCGTTCTTCATTGCATCGCTGCCTTCAACGTCATGGCATCTCTCGTTTGCCTGAGGTCGAGGGCAGCAAACCCACGAAGAAAAAGTTCAAACACTATCCAATCGGCTATTTCCACATCGATATTGCCGAGGTGCAGACAGCCGAAGGGAAGCTGTATCTGTTCGTTGCGATCGACCGCACCAGCAAATTTGCCTTTATCGAACTGCATCGACAGGCGGGGAAGCAGGAGGCGGCTCGGTTTCTACAAAATCTCATCAAGGCTGTTCCCTACAGGCTCCACACGGTACTGACCGACAACGGCATTCAGTTCACGAATCGTGCACGGGACCGCTACGCCTTCGAGCACATCTTCGGCCGCACATGTAGGGAGAGCGGCATCGAGCATCGACTGACCAAGGTTAAG
>NZ_JAAGPP010000397.1:0-761 GCF_017104975.1 Burkholderia sp. Ac-20344 | reverse complement strand
TCCGGGCAGACCAGCTTCGTCAATGGATTGCTCCTTGGGCGGCACTTCACGTGGGGTTGCCATGCCAAGTTCAGGCGACACTTGCCGATTTTACGTAGCTGGAGATTGAAGTTTCAAGAAATAATTAATGAACGAATCTCCGCGGCCGACCGGCCGGAAGTGGAGGTGAGTCATACGTCACTAGCCGGACGCCGGAAGAGCCACGGACGCGTCCACGGCTAGACAGTCTGGAGTTCACCCGATCCGGAGATCGCATCATGGCGCAGATATCCCCGACGCCCTTGTCCCTTGCGGCGTGCCGTTTTGGTACGACGACAGTCAACGCCGCGCGGCGAGAAGTGTTGCGCGATGTCGTCTGGATCAACGTCGGGGAGCGTGCCTTCGACTTCGCTAACGAGACGGCAATCGGACCCGGTCGCATTTCGCGAACGCAGTTCGATCCGTTGTGGGCCGAGCAAGCCTGGGACCGCACGCTGACGTTCCTTGGCAGGGTGATGTGGGAGAACCGCGGAGAAGCGCAATGAACGACACGACAGAACCGGTGATGATGGCGACAAGGCGCGGCATGCTGAAGGCCACCGCGTCGATCGCGGCATGGCTTTCGATGTCCCGCGCGGCGGACGCCGCCACCAACGCTACCGTCCCGGCGAGCAGGGGCAACCAACAAGGAGGCAATGCCATGCATACGGTCAGAACGAAGGACGGCGTCGACATATTTTATAAAGACTGGGGCAGTGGCCAGCCCATTGTTTTCTCCCACG
>NZ_JAAGPP010000396.1:0-767 GCF_017104975.1 Burkholderia sp. Ac-20344 | reverse complement strand
GCGGGCGGCGCGCTGCCCGCCCGGCTGCCGGCCGATCTGCTGGGCCGCCGGCCCGACATCGTCGCCGCGCGGCTGCGTGTCGAAGCCGCGTTCGCGAATGCCGATGCGACGCGCGCACAGTTCTATCCGGACGTGAACCTCGTCGCGCTCGGCGGCGTGTTCGCGCTGACGCCCGCGTCGCTGTTCTCGCGCGACGCGCTCGCCGGTTCCATCGGCCCGGCGATCTCGCTGCCGATCTTCGATCGCGGCCGGCTGAAGGCGAAGCTCGGTGCGGACGCCGCGCAGGCCGATGTGGCGATCGGCCTGTACAACAAGACCGTCGACGATGCGCTCGGGCAGGTCGCGCAGTTCGTCACGTCGCTGCAGACGTCGCAAACGCTCGTCGCGCAGCAACAGGACGCGGTTGCAGCCGCGCAGAAGATCGTGCAGATCGCGACCGACCGTCACCGGCGCGGCGTGCTGATGCAGAAGGATGTGGATGTCGCGGATCTCACGCTGATCGACGAGCGCGCGCAGATGATCGCGTTGCTCGGCCGGCAGCGGACGCTGCGCGTCGGGCTGATCGGTGCGCTGGGTGGCGGGTTCGATGCGGGCGCGACGGTTGCGCAGGCGTCGGCCGTGCATCGGGCGCGTAGCGGGGCGGCGAAGCGAGGCGCTTCGATTGCCGGGCCCGCCTCGGCGGCTGCGGCCACACCGACCGCACCGACCCATGCCGCGACCGCAAGCCGATCGATGGCGGGCCCGTCGGCCGATGCGCGTGCGGGCAG
>NZ_JAAGPP010000395.1:0-768 GCF_017104975.1 Burkholderia sp. Ac-20344 | reverse complement strand
AGCTCGTTTGCCAGCTCCCCGTAGCTTTTCGCAGGCTACCGCGTCCTTCATCGCCTGTGATCGCCAAGGCATCCACCACATGCACTTGTTCGCTTGACCCTATAACGAGTCTGTCTCATCTTTCGACGCTACAGTCGCTACAGGTTGAGTTCTCGCGTTGTGCCGTATTCCAAAATCGAGCCGAACAATGAAGTTCGAATCATCTTGAGATACATCGATACAATCACAACCCGGATAACTTCCACGCCCATCTCAAGACGCTTCCGCTATCCAAATTACTTACTTCTTCCAGATTGTTAAAGAACGACAGCCGATACTTTCGTACCGCTCTGACTGGCTCAATCGCCAATGACAAAGACTCGAACAATCATCATTCGAATGTTTGTCATTGAGGATTGGTGGAGGCAGACGGGATCGAACCGACGACCCCCTGCTTGCAAAGCAGGTGCTCTCCCAGCTGAGCTATGCCCCCATGAGTACAGATAACCTCAGGTACCTACCGCCAGACAAGACAATGGTGGGTCTGGTTGGATTCGAACCAACGACCCCCGCCTTATCAAGACGGTGCTCTAACCGACTGAGCTACAGACCCCTGAGTCTGTCTTTAAATTTACAGCCGATAAGCGTGAGCGCTCAACTTGGCGAGAAGCTCTGGAAAGGAGGTGATCCAGCCGCACCTTCCGATACGGCTACCTTGTTACGACTTCACCCCAGTCATGAATCCTACCGTGGTGACCGTCCTCCTTGCGGTTAGACTAGCCACTTCTG
>NZ_JAAGPP010000036.1:0-60881 GCF_017104975.1 Burkholderia sp. Ac-20344 | reverse complement strand
AGTATCCACAATTCGTCATCAACGATCGGCGCTTGCATTCCTCATGATCCCGTTGCTCAGATGCTTGAGGTTAACAGGTCGCCGGCGAAGTTAACAGCCCCTCGAGGGTCTTTTTGAACTGGCCTCTAAGCAAGAGCAGGATGCGGCGATGATGTTGCTGTTTTCGCCAGATAAGAAAGAAGGATGGGAGCCGTTGCTGGCGAAATACTGGTGCTACGAATACCGGCGGACGAGAATCGATCACTATGAGCAAATTGATCCTACGCGTACCGACTATCGGACATCGCTGAGCCGCGCGGTTGAGACGCTGTCGACCTGCTTTTGTGCTGGCTGGGTCGAACAGGCGGAGCTGCTCACGGAAGAAATCAGGATACTTTACGAGCGGCAACGGTTCTTTGATGCGGAACATTATCCGCTCTATCACTGGCTGCTACGGATCTGTTTCGATCACTGGAATCTCCCGTTTGACGCATGGGGGAGCGACGAGGAGAAGTCTGATTCTTTGTGTGAGTCGGTGCTAAATGAACTGTTTGACCACTGGCGCGACGGTGATGCAGGAGCAGATCCTCTGGCTGTGTGACTACGACACGCATCGAACAAGACGCAAAGATTGGTATGAATTCAGCAACAGCCATCTCCTCACACGTTTTCCGGCTGTGGTACTGGCCTGGCAGCGGCTTCGCGAGATTCGAGGACTTGAGAACCCCGTTATCGATCATCCACTGATGCAGCCGGCCTATGCGCGGCTCCGACCAGCAATGCCGTTCTATACAGATACAGTCTTGGAGGGTGCGCTGGAGCGACTCCGTCGTGAGGAAATGCCAGATCTGGGAGCCGTGCGTCAGCCGTCTCCGGCAGTTAATACGCAGAAGCGTGGCCTGATTGCCCGTTTGTTTGGACGGACCTGAATTCCAATAGAAGGTGCACAAATGAATCAAGAAATGACGTCGTTTGCGGATTTTTATGCCGCTGGATTTTACGCATTCTTGGCAATATTGGGTGCGCAGAAAATTATAGAGGCAAGTAAAGGTGTCTCGATATTTTTCGTTGGCCTACCAATTTTCATGGTGTTATTTATTTTCTTTTTAAAACGATTTCCGGCACAATTTATGAAATCTGGCTTTCTAAGCGTCTCGCCTAAGAAAATTGGCCCCTGGTTCAAATGAGATCCGTGAATTGGCGTCGAGCGTATGCAACATTTAAAATCTGGTTTGTTATATTGCTTGCATCCGCGTTTGTGACTGGCTGCAATACAGTCGTGGTGGTTGGGATTTGTAGGTTGGTACTGAAGTTAAGTGATGATGTTTCGGTGTTTTGGATTGGAATTCCGGTCCTCTTGATCCAATTGCCGATATTTTTCAGATATCTGCCGAAGCCGCTTCGAGCCGCAGGGATGTTGAGCGACAATCCGGAGAGATTTTGGCCTTGGTTTAAATGATGCATTTTATATAAGGTCGGGCGTTGGGGCGCCTAAAGGACGCCCCGGCTCTGGTGCTATATGTAGACCAGTTCAACTGGCAGTTGCTTGCTGAAATTCCGATAAGCACACGACGTAGTCAATATTCACAATCACGTGTCTAAAAATACATGAGAACTATTCGCCGGGGGAACTCCGCAGCAGCACTGCTGCTGATAGCGGCAAGTGTGTCGGCGCAGGAAGCGCCGCGCCTGGCTGCTCAGGGAAACGACCAGCAAATCCGTCAGCAGGAAGAGGCGCGCGAGCGCGAACGAGCGGTCTCCGCGCCCGGCGTACGTTCGGGCGTGATGGCGAGCGTCGGATATCCTGAATTGCCGTCGGAGTCGCCGTGTTTTCGCATCAATCGTTTCGCACTCGACGTGCCTGACTCGCTGCCTGTTTCCCTGAAGGCGCAAGGCGCGTCGGCGTTGCCGATGGATCGCTTTGCCTTCGCGCGCGAATGGCTCGGCCACTACACCGGCCAGTGCGTCGGCAAGCAGGGGCTCGACGTGCTCGTCAAGGGCCTGTCGCAGGCGATCCTGGCACGCGGGTATGTCACGACACGCGTGCTATTACCCGAACAGGATCTGTCGACCGGCACCCTGAAATTTTCGTTGATCCCCGGCGTGATCCGCCACGTGCGTTTCGCCGACGAGAAACTGCGCGGCATCTGGAAAACCGCCTTCCCGACCCGCGATGGCGAACTGCTGAACCTGCGCGACCTCGAACAGGGTCTCGAGCAAATGAAACGCGTGTCGAGCCAGGACGTGTCGATGCGGATCGTTCCTGCCGATGCGCCTGGCGAGAGCGACGTCGTGCTCGACGTGAAGCGAGGCAAACCGTGGACCGTCGTCGCGTCCGTCGACAACTCCGGCACGCGTGCGACTGGCAAGCTGCAAGGCAATCTGTCGCTCGGCATCGACAATCCGCTGGGCCTGAACGACATCTTCAACATCGGCGTGAGCCAGGATCTGGAATTCGGCGACAAGCGCCTTGGCTCGCACGGCTGGAACGGCTTTTACTCGATCCCGTGGGGATACTGGACCGCGACGCTCTCGGCATACACCAATACGTACTACCAACAGATTGCCGGCGTGAACCAGACGTTCATCGCGAGCGGCAATTCGAAGACGGTCGATTTCAAGCTGAACCGTGTGTTGTCGCGCAGCCAGAACGACGTCTTCGGCGCACAGTTCCGGCTCTCGCGCCGCTTCGGCCAGAGCTTTATCGAAGACACGGAGATTCCGCAGCAGCGCCGCAACAACACGTTCGTCGAATTCGGCCTGACCGATCGCCACTATTTCGGCAACGCGCAGTTCGACGGGACGCTTGCATACCGGCAGGGCATCGGCGCATTCGGCGCACAGGACGACATCCTGGCAGGAGACGGCGGCCCGACCTACCGCTACAAGCTGGCCGTGCTCGACGCGAACCTGTCGGTGCCGTTCGTCATCGCGCAGCAGCCGTTCCGCTACGTGACGACCTTCCACGGACAATACACGGGTAACACGCTGTACTACATCGACGACCTGACGATCGGCAGCCGTTACACGGTGCGCGGATTCGACGGGGAAACCATGCTGGCCGCTTCGCGGGGCTTCTATTGGCGCAACGAACTGCAGGCGCCGATCGGCCAAACCGGGCAGGCGGTATATGCGGGCATCGACTACGGCCGCGTATGGGGCCCGCAGCCGATCACGCTCGTCGGCACGCAACTGGCCGGCGCCGTGATCGGCGTGAAGGGCAGCGTCTCGACCCGATTGGGTGCCTACGGTTACGACCTGTTTGCCGGCACGCCGATCTACAAGCCATCCGGATTCCCGACGGCACGGGTAACCGTCGGTTTCCAGGTCATTGCACAGTTCTGATGAAAGGGGAGCGCGCCGATACTCGGCACGCTGTGGTCGGAAACGACGTTGACGAGGACCGGGAACCGACGGCCTTGCTGGGTACCCAGATCGCCGATCTATCGTCCGGGGGCACGAGCCTCGTCCCCGCCGCGACGTCAGTGTTGCCATCGACGCACGGGCGAGGCTCTACCTGGGCGCTCTGTAATCCGGCCGCGGCCTCACAACCCGACCCCGTAAACCTCCCGCGCCGCCGCACGAATCGCATCGGCCATCACCGCGACGGCCGGCGAATGCAGCCGGTCGGTACGCGTGATGATCCCGAAATCGTCCATCCGGCAATCCATCTCCAGCGGCAGCATCGTGACGATCCCGTGCCGTGCGTAGTAGCGCGCGACGTCCTCGGCCAGCACCGCGATCATGTCGCTCTGTTCGAGCAGTTGCGTGATGAACAGCAGCGCGGACGTCTCGACGAGATTCGCGGGCGGTACGAGGCTCGCGCGCTGGAACACGAGTTCGAAGCGGTGGCGCAGCACGCTGCCGGCCGGCGGCACGACCCACGCGGTGCGCTGCACGTCCGCGAGCGACAGCGGCGCCTGCGCGAGCAGCGGATGGCCGGGCCGCACGACGGCGGCCACCGCCTCGCCGATCAGCGGCTCGTAGCGCAGGCGCAGCTTGTCGTGTTCGGCAGAGAGCCGGCCGAGCACGATGTCGATCTTGTCCTGCGCGAGATGTTCGAGCAGCACGTTGCTGGTGTCGATCTCGACCGACACGTGCAGGCCCGCATGCGTCCCCTTGACGGCGGCGACGGCGGGCGGCACGAGCCGCAGGCCCGGCGACGTGATCGCCCCCACCGCCACGTGCCCGAGATGGCCGGCCTTCAGCGCGGCCAGTTCCTCGTGCGCCTGGTCGAGGCTGCCGAGCGCCGCGCGCGCATGGCGGATCAGCGCGTCGCCGTACAGCGTCGGCCGCATCCCGCGCGGCAGGCGCTCGAACAGCACCGCGCCGATCGATTCCTCGAGTTCGCGCAGCAGCTTCGACGCGGCCGGCTGCGTCATGTTCAGCGCGGCCGCCGCGCGATGAATGCTGCCTTCGTCGGCAAGCGCGACGACCAGCAGAAGCTGGCGCGTCTTCAGGCGGCCACGGTTTCCCCACGGGCTGGCTTCGGGCATCGTACGGGTTTATATCGATATCGGAATCGATATCGTAATCGCCAAAAACGTCATTAGCCAGTTATCAAAATTCTGCCTAGACTGCGCCGGTATCCCGTCACCACAGGACTGACGATGTCGGCAACGAAACCCAGGCTGCGCTCCACCCAATGGTTCGGCACGAACGACAAGAACGGCTTCATGTACCGGAGCTGGATGAAGAACCAGGGCATTCCCGATCACGAGTTCGATGGCCGGCCGATCATCGGCATCTGCAATACGTGGTCTGAACTGACGCCGTGCAATGCGCACTTCCGCAAGCTCGCCGAGCACGTGAAGCGCGGGATCTCCGAGGCGGGCGGCTTCCCGGTCGAGTTCCCGGTGTTCTCGAACGGCGAATCGAACCTGCGCCCGTCGGCGATGCTCACGCGCAACCTCGCATCGATGGACGTCGAGGAAGCGATCCGCGGCAACCCGATCGACGCGGTCGTGCTGCTCGCCGGCTGCGACAAGACGACGCCCGCGCTGCTGATGGGCGCGGCGAGCTGCGACGTGCCGGCGATCGTCGTGTCGGGCGGCCCGATGCTGAACGGCAAGCTCGAGGGCAAGAACATCGGCTCGGGCACGGCGGTATGGCAGTTGCATGAATCGCTGAAGGCCGGCGAGATCGACCTGCATCACTTCCTGTCGGCCGAAGCCGGCATGTCGCGCTCGGCCGGCACGTGCAACACGATGGGCACCGCGTCGACGATGGCGTGCATGGCCGAGGCGCTCGGCGTCGCGCTGCCGCACAACGCGGCGATTCCAGCCGTCGATTCGCGCCGCTACGTGCTCGCGCACATGTCGGGCATTCGCATCGTCGAGATGGCGCTCGAAGGGCTCGTGCTGTCGAAGGTCCTGACGCGCGCCGCGTTCGAGAACGCGATCCGCGCGAATGCGGCGATCGGCGGCTCGACCAATGCGGTGATTCACCTGAAGGCGATCGCGGGCCGCATCGGCGTGCCGCTCGAACTGGAAGACTGGATGCGCATCGGCCGGGACACGCCGACGATCGTCGACCTGATGCCGTCGGGGCGCTTCCTGATGGAAGAGTTCTATTACGCGGGCGGGCTGCCGGCCGTGTTGCGCCGGCTGGGCGAAGGCGGGCTGCTGCCGAACCCGGATGCGCTGACGGTCAACGGCAAGTCGCTGTGGGACAACGTGCGCGAAGCGCCGAACTACGACGACGAGGTGATCCGCCCGCTCGACCGGCCGCTGATCGCGGACGGCGGCATCCGCATCCTGCGCGGCAATCTCGCGCCGCGCGGTGCGGTGCTGAAGCCGTCGGCGGCGAGCCCGGAACTGCTCAAGCATCGCGGCCGCGCGGTCGTGTTCGAGAACCTCGACCACTACAAGGCGACGATCAACGACGAGGCGCTCGACGTCGACGCCAGTTCGGTGCTCGTGCTGAAAAACTGCGGGCCGCGCGGTTATCCGGGGATGGCCGAGGTTGGCAACATGGGGCTGCCGCCGAAGCTGCTGCGCCAGGGCGTGAAGGACATGGTGCGGATTTCCGACGCGCGGATGAGCGGCACCGCGTACGGCACGGTCGTACTGCACGTCGCGCCGGAGGCCGCCGCCGGCGGTCCGCTCGCGGCCGTGCGCAACGGCGACTGGATCGAGCTCGACTGCGAGGCCGGCACGCTGCATCTCGACATTACGGATGACGAACTGCAGCGCCGCCTGTCGGACGTCGATCCGACCGCGGCACCGGGCGTGGCCGGCCAGCTCGGCAAGGGCGGTTATGCACGACTGTACATCGACCACGTGCTGCAGGCGGACGAGGGGTGCGACCTCGACTTCCTGGTCGGCACGCGCGGCGCCGACGTGCCGAGCCATTCGCATTGAGCGGCTGCGCTGCAGCCGGTTGCGGGCTTTCCGGGCCTGCGCTTCGTAAAACCGTGAACGCATGACGGCCGGCCGCTACAGGGGCCGGCGCAGGACCGAACCATGACATCGAGCAGCACGCCGCGCTATCGCGGCATCTTCCCCGTCGTCCCGACGACGTTTTCCGACACCGGCGAACTCGACCTCGCGAGCCAGAAGCGTGCGGTCGATTTCATGATCGACGCGGGCTCTGACGGGCTGTGCATCCTCGCGAATTTCTCCGAGCAGTTCGCGATCACCGACGACGAACGCGACGTGCTCACGCGCACGATCCTCGAACACGTCGCGGGCCGCGTACCGGTGATCGTCACGACATCGCACTACAGCACGCAGGTGTGCGCGGCGCGCAGCCTGCGCGCGCAGCAGCTCGGCGCGGCGATGGTGATGGCGATGCCGCCGTATCACGGCGCGACATTCCGCGTGCCCGAAGCGCAGATCTTCGAGTTCTATGCCCGCGTGTCCGATGCGATCGCGGTCCCGATCATGATCCAGGACGCGCCCGCGAGCGGCACGGCGCTGTCTGCCCCGTTTCTCGCACGGATGGCGCGCGAGATCGAGCAGGTCGCATACTTCAAGATCGAGACGCCGGGTGCCGCGAACAAGCTGCGCGAGCTGATCCGGCTCGGCGGCGACGCGATCGAGGGGCCGTGGGACGGCGAGGAGGCGATCACGTTGCTTGCCGATCTTCATGCGGGCGCGACCGGCGCGATGACGGGCGGCGGGTTTCCGGACGGGATCCGGCCGATCCTGGAAGCGTTCCGCGAAGGGCGCCATGACGACGCGTTTGCGCACTACCAGGCGTGGCTGCCGCTGATCAACCACGAGAACCGCCAGTCCGGGATCCTCACCGCGAAGGCGCTGATGCGCGAAGGTGGCGTGATCGCGTGCGAGCGGCCGCGGCATCCGATGCCGGCACTGCATCCGGACACGCGCGCGGAATTGCTCGCGATCGCGCGCCGGCTCGATCCGCTCGTGCTGCGCTGGGCGCGCTGAACGATCACCGAACGATTCGCGAAGGAGGCATGCACGATGAGTGATCAGATTTCGCTGGGTGTCGTCGGGGTCGGCAAGATCGCCCGCGACCAGCATCTGCCGGCGATCGACGCCGAACCGGGCTTCCGGCTGACCGCATGCGCGAGCCGCCATGCGGAAGTCGACGGCGTGCGCAACTATCGCGATCTGCGCGCGCTGCTGGCCGCCGAGCGCGAGCTCGACGCCGTGTCGCTGTGCGCGCCACCGCAGGTGCGCTACGCGCAGGCGCGCGCCGCGCTCGAAGCCGGCAAGCACGTGATGCTCGAGAAGCCGCCGGGCGCGACGCTCGGCGAAGTGGCCGTCCTGGAGGCGCTCGCGCGCGAGCGCGGCCTCACGCTGTTCGCCACTTGGCATTCGCGCTGCGCGAGTGCGGTGGAGCCCGCCCGCGCATGGCTCGCGACGCGCGCGATCCGCGCGGTGCAGGTGCGCTGGAAGGAAGACGTGCGGCGCTGGCATCCGGGGCAGCAGTGGATCTGGGAGCCGGGCGGCCTCGGCGTATTCGACCCGGGCATCAACGCGCTGTCGATCGTCACGCGGATCCTGCCGCGCGAGCTCGTGCTGCGCGAGGCGACGCTCATCGTGCCGAGCGACGTGCAGACCCCGATCGCCGCCGAACTCGATTGCGCGGATACCGACGGCGTGCCGGTGCGCGCGGAATTCGACTGGCGGCACGGCCCGGTCGAGCAGTGGGAGATCGCGGTCGACACGGCCGACGGCGTGCTCGCGATCAGCCGCGGCGGCGCGCAGTTGTCGATTGCCGGCGAGGCAGTCGAGCTTGGGCCCGAACGCGAATATCCGGCGCTGTATGCGCACTTCCATGCGCTGATCGCGCGTGGCGAAAGCGACGTCGACGTCCGGCCGCTGCGCCTCGTCGCCGACGCGTTCCTGTTCGGCCGGCGTGTGCAGACCGACGCGTTCGGCCGCTGAACAATGCGCGCGCGCTGCGGCGCGATCGCGCACGACGAATCATTACGGCACCAGCCGACATCAAGGAGACATCGAATGAACCGCACGACCCACACGATTCGCCGCCATACGTTGCGCGCGCTCCTGGCCGCGCTTTGCATCGCGCCGCTCGGCATGCAGGGCGCCGCGCGCGCCGACGCGCCGCTGAAGATCGGCTTCCTGGTGAAGATGCCGGAGCAGGCATGGTTCATCAACGAGCAGAACGCGGCGTCCGCGCTCGGCCAGAAGCAGAATTTCTCGGTCGTGAAGATCGGCACGCCCGACGGCGAAAAGGTGCTGGCCGCGATCGACAACCTCGGGTCGCAGGGGGCGCAGGGCTTCGTGATCTGCGCGCCGGACGTGCGCCTCGGCCCGGCGATCGCCGCGCGTGCGAAGCGCTACAACATGAAGTTCGTGACGGTCGACGACCAGCTCGTCGATTCGACCGGCAAGCCGCTGTCGAACGTGCCGCACCTCGGGATGTCGGCGACCAAGATCGGCAACCAGGTCGGCCAGGCCATTTCCGACGAGATGAAGCGACGCGGCTGGAAGCCCGAGGAAGTCGGCGCGCTGCGGATCACGAACAACGAGCTGCCGACCGCGAAGCTGCGCACCGACGGCGCGACGCAGGCGTTGCTCGCGAACGGTTTCCGCAAGGAGAACATCTTCGACGCGCCGCAGAAGACGACCGACGACGAAGGCGGCTTCAGCGCGGCAGCGCCGGTGCTCGCGCGCCATCCGAACGTGAAGAAATGGGTGGTCTACGCGCTGAACGAGGAATCGGTGCTCGGCGCGGTGCGCGCGACCGAGCAGCTGCATATCCCGGCGGCCGACGTGATCGGCGTCGGCATCAACGGTGCGGGCGAGGCGTTCGCCGAATTCCAGAAGAAGGAGCCGACCGGCTTCTTCGGGACGATCGCAGTCAGCTCGACGAACCACGGCAAGGACAGCACGCAGAATCTCGTCGAGTGGATTCGCGACGGCAAGACGCCGCCGGCCGACACGCAGACGAGCGGCAAGCTGATGACGCGCACGAACTGGCAGGCCGTGCGCGCCGAGCTCGGCATCTGAGCGCGCGAGGCGAGAACGCAATGACGACGCAGACGATGACGGCCGTATCCGGCAGCGATGCCGGCGCGTCGCCGCCGGGCAACGCGCTGCTCGCGCTCGACGGCATCACGGTGACGTTCCCGGGCGTGCGCGCGCTCGACGCCGTGTCGCTGTCGGTGCGCGCGGGCGAAGTGCATGGGCTGATGGGCGAGAACGGCGCGGGGAAGTCGACGCTGCTGAAAGTGCTGTCCGGCGTGAACCAGCCGCAGGCCGGCACGCTGACGCTGAACGGTACGGTGCAGCGCTTCGCGTCGACGCGCGCGGCGCTCGAGGCCGGCATCGCGATCATCTACCAGGAGCTGCATCTGGTGCCCGAGCTGACGGTCGCCGAAAACCTGATGCTCGGGCAGCTGCCGAGCCGGCTCGGCGTGGTCGACGAACGCACGCTTGCCGCGCGCGCCCTCGATGCGCTCGAGCGGCTCGGCGAGCACATCGACCCGGGCATTCCGGTGAAGTACCTGTCGATCGGCCAGCGCCAGATGATCGAGATCGGCAAGGCGCTGATGCGCGACGCGCGCGTGATCGCGTTCGACGAGCCGACGAGTTCGCTGTCCGCGCGCGAGACCACGCAACTGTTCCGGATCATCCGCGCACTGCGCGCGGAAGGCCGCGCAATCATCTACGTCACGCACCGGATGGAGGAAGTGTATGAACTGTGCGACCGCGTGACCGTGTTTCGCGACGGCCGCCGCATCGACACGTTCGATTCCGTTCCCGATCTCGATCGCGACCGGCTGATCGGCTGCATGGTCGGCCGCTCGATCGAGGACGTGTACGGCTACCGGCCGCGCACGGCCGGCAACGTGCTGATCGAGGCGAAAGGGCTGGCGGGGCCCGGGTTATCCGAGCCGGTGTCGTTCACCGCGCGGCGCGGCGAGATCGTCGGCTTCTTCGGGCTCGTCGGCGCAGGCCGCTCGGAGCTGATGAAGCTGCTGTACGGCGCCGCGCGCCCGAGTGCGGGGCACGTCGAGCTGAACGGGCAGCGCGTCGCGTTCGGGAGCCCGCGCGACGCGGTGCGCGCCGGCCTCGCGCTGTGCCCGGAAGACCGCAAGCAGGAGGGCATCGTCGCGATCGCGTCGGTGGCCGACAACCTGAACATCAGCGCGCGCCGGCATTTCAGCCCGGCGCGGATGCTGCTCGACGCGCGGCGCGAACGTGACCTTGCGCAACGCTACATCGAGCGGCTCGCGATCAAGACCCGTGACGGCGACACGCCGATCGGCGCGCTGTCCGGCGGCAACCAGCAGAAAGTCGTGCTCGCGCGCTGGCTGGCCGAACGCATCGACGTGTTCCTGATGGACGAGCCGACGCGCGGCATCGACGTCGGCGCGCGCGCGGAAATCTACAACCTGTTCTACGAACTCGCGGAAGCGGGCCGCACGGTGATCCTCGTGTCGAGCGACCTGGCCGAGGTGATCGGCGTGTCGGACCGGATCGTCGTGATGAAGGAAGGACGGATCGCGGGCGAGGTCGCGAAGGCGCAGGCGACGCCCGACGCGCTGATCAAGCTCGCGCTGCCGCGCTAGCGCCCCGCAACGATCAAACGGATGCAAACGAAATGAGCCAGGCCATGCAACCCCAACGTACTTCCCCATCCCCGGATGCCGCAGCCGCGCCCGCGCGAGCGCGCGGCGGCCTGTGGCAACTGATCAACCGCTCCGGCATCGTGATGGTGTTTCTCGTGCTGTTCGCGACGCTGTCGCTGACGGTGCCGGACTTTCTCACGCCGCGCAATATCCAGGGCCTGCTGCTGTCGGTCACGCTGATCGGCTCGATCGCGGTGACGATGATGTTCGTGCTCGCACTCGGCGAGGTCGACCTGTCGGTCGCGTCGATCGTCGCGTTCTCGGGCGTCGTCGCGTCGACGCTGATCACCGCGACGCACAGCGTCGTGCTCGGCATCGCGGCCGGCGTGCTCGCGGGCGGGGCCGTCGGGCTCGTGAACGGCGTGCTGATCGCGCGCTACAGGATCAACTCGCTGATCGTCACGCTCGCGATGATGGAAGTCGTGCGCGGGCTCGCGTTCATCACGTCGAACGGCGACGCGGTGATGATCTCCGAGGAACGCTTCTTCGATCTCGGCGGCGGGTCGTTCCTCGGCATCTCGTATCCGATCTGGAGCAACATCGTCGGCTTCGTCGTGTTCGGCTTCCTGCTGCGCAAGACGGTGTTCGGCAAGAACGTGCTGGCCGTCGGCGGCAACGGCGAGGCCGCGCTGCTCGCGGGGCTGCCGGTGATGCGCATCAAGATCGCCGTGTTCGTGCTGCAGGGGCTCGTGACCGGCTTTGCGGGCGTGATGCTCGCGTCGCGGATGAGCCTCGGCGATCCGAAGACGTCGGTCGGGCTCGAACTCGGCGTGATCTCCGCGTGCGTGCTCGGCGGCGTGTCGCTGACGGGCGGCGTCGCGACGATCTCGGGCGTGCTGGTCGGCGTGCTGATCATGGGCTCCGTACAGGACGCGATGAGTCTCCTGAACGTGCCGACCTTTTACCAATATCTGATACGCGGCGGAATTCTGTTGCTCGCGGTGCTGTTCGACCAGTATCGTCGCAACCAGCGGCGCGCGATGAAGATCTGACGAAAGCGCAGCTGCCTGCGAATGCGACAAATATCGGGAGACGGAATGCAACAGATTGATCCGGCCGCGTCGGCGACGCTGCTGGCGGACACCCGCAACACGCTCGGCGAAGGCGCGACGTGGTGCGACAGGACGCACACGCTTTACTGGGTGGATATCGAAGGCGCGCAACTGTGGCGCTGCCGCGCGGACGGTTCGGACCTCGCGCACTGGCCGATGCCCGAGCGGCTCGCATGTTTCGCACTGACGCACGATCCGGACGTGCTGCTCGTCGGGCTCGCGACGCATCTCGCGTTCTTCGACCTGCGCAGCGGCGCGTTCACGCGAATCGTCGACGTCGAGCCCGATCTGCCGACGCGGCTGAACGACGGGCGTTGCGATCCGTCCGGCGCGTTCGTGTTCGGGATGAAGGATGAAGGTAGCGAGCCGCCGCAAGCGGTCGGCGGGTTCTACCGGCTCAATGCCGACCTCGCGCTGGAGCGGCTCGCGTTGCCGCCGGCTGCGATCGCGAACAGCATCGCGTTCTCGCCGGACGGGTCGAAGATGTACTTCTGCGATTCGCTCGTGCGAGAAATTCTCGTGTGCGATTACAGCCGCGCCGGTGTGGCCGGTGTACGGCCGTTCGCACGGCTGACCGATGCGGACGGCGACCCGGACGGCTCGACGATGGACCGCGACGGCGGCTTGTGGAACGCGCAGTGGGGCGGCCGGCGGGTGGTGCGCTACGCGGCGGACGGCGTCGAGACGGAACGCGTCGCGGTGCCGACCGCGCAGCCGAGCTGCGCGGCGATCGACGGCGACGGGCGGCTGTACGTGACGAGCGCGCGCGTCGGGTTGAGCGACGACGCGCTGGCGAGCGATGCCGATGCGGGCGGCGTGTTCGTCGCGCAAACGCGCCATGCGGGGTTGCCGACGGCGCGGTTCGCGGGGACGCCGCGCCGCTGATCGCGTATTGGATGCCGTTCATGGGATGCCGCTGACGCGGCTGGCTTCGCGGCCCGGCCTGCAGTCCGCCGCGCGTGCGTGAGCGCGCAGCGGCTGTCCGGCATTCCTGGAACACTCCGTTCGCCTCCCCGACGTGCTGGTAAGATGGCCCGCAATTCCATTCCGCCCGCACCATGAGTTCCGCACCGACCAAGCCCGCGAATCCGAAAACCGCTGCAAAAGCCGCCGCAAAGAACGCCGCCGCCCGCGCCGCGGGCGACAAGCCGAAGCCGCGTGTGCAGCAGCGCCTGACCTACGTGATCGGCGGCCTCGACCGGCTGCTGCGCCGCCACATGACCGACGCGCTCGCACCGCTCGGCATCACGCTCGCGCAATACACGGCGTTGTCGGTGCTCGAGGCGCGCGGCGCGTCGTCGAACGCGCAACTGGCCGAGCGCTCGTGGATCACGCCGCAATCGGCGAACGAGGTAATGAGCGTGATGGCCGCCCGCGGTTTCGTCACGCGCGAAGCCGACCCGTCGCACGGCCGCATCATCCTGCTGACGCTGACCGACGAAGGCGCGGCGATGCTGCGCGAATGTGAAGCCGTGCTGCGCCCGCTCGAGACACGAATGCTCGGCGACCTCTCCGCCGACGACGCCGCACACGTGCAACGCGCGCTCGAACTGTTCTCGCGCAACCTGCGCGGCTGACTCCCTTCCGGAACCTTCATGGCACGGGCCCGTGCGGCCCGCATTCGCGTTGCCGGTCGCCTGACCGTTCCCTGATTCCGTTGTTTCCGCCGCTTTCCGATCCGGGTTTACACCGGCGCTCATGCCGCTTGCAATATCAGGTAGCCTGATATTAAATGAAGCCGTCCGCAGCAGGGATGCTGCGCACCGAATCGCACAGGAACGAACGACAGGAAACGATATGAGCAAGTACGACAACCGCTGGCAGACCGTTGAAGTGAAGGTGGAGGCCGGCATCGCGTGGGTCACGCTGAACCGCCCGGACAAGCGCAATGCGATGAGCCCGACGCTCAACCAGGAGATGCTGCAGGTCCTCGACGCGGTCGAGTTCGACGACGAGGCGAAGGTGCTCGTCCTCACGGGCGCGGGCGCCGCTTGGACGGCCGGCATGGATCTGAAGGAATACTTCCGCGAGATCGACGGCGGCTCCGACGCCATGCAGGAAAAGGTGCGGCGCGATGCGTCCGAATGGCAGTGGCGCCGGCTGCGCATGTACGGCAAGCCGACCATCGCGATGGTGAACGGCTGGTGCTTCGGCGGCGGGTTCTCGCCGCTCGTCGCGTGCGACCTCGCGATCGCCGCTGAAGAAGCGGTGTTCGGGCTGTCGGAGATCAACTGGGGCATCCCGCCCGGCAACCTCGTCAGCAAGGCGATGGCCGACACGGTCGGGCACCGCCGCGCGCTGCACTACATCATGACCGGCGACACGTTCACCGGCGTGGAAGCCGCCGAAATGGGCCTGGTGAACAGCAGCGTGCCGCTCGCTGGGCTGCGCGACGCGACGATCGCGCTCGCCGCGCGGCTGATGGACAAGAACCCGGTCGTGCTGCGCGCGGCGAAGCATGGTTTCAAGCGTTCGCGCGAGCTCACGTGGGAGCAGTGCGAAGATTACCTGTACGCGAAGCTCGACCAGGCGCAACTGCGCGATCCGGAACACGGCCGCGAACAGGGATTGAAGCAGTTCCTCGACGACAAGACGATCAAGCCGGGCCTGCAGGCCTACAAGCGCTGACGCAACCGGACGAGAGATTGCATGGCAGGAGACAACATGACCGACAGACGGATGCTGATCGCGGGTGAGTGGTGCGCCGCCCGCGACGGGCGCACCTTCGACCGATTCAATCCCGCGACGGGCGCGCTGGCGTCACGCGCGCCGGCGGCCGGCCTCGCCGACGCCGACGCGGCGATCGATGCCGCGCACCGCGCGTTTCCCGCATGGTCGGCCCTTGCGCCGACCGAGCGCCGCCGGCTGCTGCTGAAGGCGGCCGACCTGATGGATGCACGCATCGACGCGTTCATCGCGGCCGGCGTGGCCGAAACCGGCGCGACGCCGGGCTGGATCGGCTTCAACGTGACGCTCGCGGCGAACATGCTGCGCGAGGCCGCGTCGATGACGACGCAGATCGCCGGCGACGTGATCCCGTCCGACGTGCCCGGCAATCTCGCGCTGGCGATGCGCGTGCCGTGCGGCGTCGTGCTCGGCATCGCGCCGTGGAACGCGCCGGTGATCCTCGGCACGCGTGCGCTGGCGATGCCGCTCGCATGCGGCAACACGGTCGTGCTGAAGGCATCCGAGGCATGCCCGGGCGTGCATGCGCTGATCGGCGCGGTGCTGGACGAAGCGGGGCTGGGCGCGGGCGTCGTCAACGTGATCACGCATGCGGCGGCCGACGCACCCGAACTCGTCGAGCGGCTGATCGCGCATCCGCACGTGAAGCGCATCAACTTCACCGGGTCGACGCATGTCGGACGCATCATCGCGCGCCACGCGGCCGCTCACCTGAAACCCGTGCTGCTCGAACTCGGCGGCAAGGCGCCCGTGCTCGTGCTGGACGACGCGGATCTCGACGCGGCCGTCGACGCGATCGCGTTCGGCGCGTTCTTCAACCAGGGGCAGATCTGCATGTCGACCGAGCGCGTGATCGCCGCGCGGCCGATTGCCGATGCGCTCGTCGAACGCCTCGCCGCGAAGGCGCGCACGCTGATCGCCGGCGATCCGCTGGCCGGCCATCCGCTCGGCACGATGGTCGACGCGGCGGCCGCCGCGCGTGCGGCGGCGCTCGTCGAGGATGCGCGCGCACACGGCGCGCAGCTGCCGCTCGGGTGCCGCGCCGAAGGCGCGACGATGCAGCCGGCGATCGTCGATGGCGTGACGCGCGACATGCGGCTGTATCGCGAGGAATCGTTCGCGCCGGTCGTCGCGATCCTGCGCGCGGACAGCGACGACGAAGCGGTCGCGCTCGCGAACGACAGCGAGTTCGGGCTGTCGTCGAGCGTGTTCAGCCGCGATGTCGCGCGCGCGATGGCGGTCGCGCGCCGGATCGAATCGGGGATCTGCCACATCAACGGCCCGACCGTGCACGACGAGGCGCAGATGCCGTTCGGCGGCACGAAGGCAAGCGGCTACGGCCGCTTCGGCAGCCGCGCGTCGATCGCCGAGTTCATGGAGCTGCGCTGGATCACCGTGCAGACTTCGCCGCGCCATTACCCGATATGAGCGAGTTGACGATGAAGGCATCGAAGCCTTTGAACCCGGCGGTCGAGCACGAGGCAGGCGGCGTGCGCTATCGCGCGGCGGCGGTCGCCGTCGGCGCCGCCGAGATCCGTCGCACGGCCGACGGCGGGTGGACGCTGTGCTCGCGCGAGCCGCTCGGTGCCTATCCGGCACGCCTGACCGACTGCCTCGTGAACGGTGCGCAAGCACACGCCGACCGCGTGCTGGCCGCGCGGCGCGGCGACGATGGCCGCTGGATCGAGATCACGTACGCGCAGATGCTCGAACGCGCCCGTGCGCTCGGGCAGGGCCTCGCCGATCTCGGCCTGTCGGCCGAACGCCCGCTCGCGGTGCTGTCCGGCAACGATCTCGAACATCTGCAACTGATGTTCGCCGCGATGCTGGCCGGCGTGCCGTACTCGCCGATCTCGCCCGCGTATTCGCTCGTGTCGACCGACTACGGCAAGCTGCGTCACACGCTCGGCGTGCTGCGGCCGGGCGCGGTGTTCGTCGCCGAACGTGCGGCGTTTTCCCGCGCGCTCGACGCGACGTTGCCGGCCGATGCGGCGCTGATCGTCGCGCGCGACGACGACGCGTCGGGCGGCGCGGTGCCGTTCTCGCGCCTGCTCGCGACTGCGCCGCGCACGATCGACGCGCTCCATGCGGCGATCGGCCCCGACCATCTCGCGAAGATCCTGTTCACGTCGGGCTCGACGAAGCGGCCGAAGGCCGTGCCGACCACGCACCGGATGCTGTGCAGCAACCAGCAGATGCTGCGCCAGACGATGCCCGAGCTCACGCGCGAGCCGCCGGTGCTGGTCGATTGGCTGCCGTGGAACCACACGTTCGGCGGCAGCCACAACCTCGGCATCGCGCTGTACAACGGCGGCACGCTGTATATCGACGACGGCCGCCCGGTGCCGGGCCGCTTCGACGAAACCGTGCGCAACCTGCGCGAGATCGCGCCGACGATCTACTTCAACGTGCCGAAGGGCTGGGAAGAGCTGACTGCCGCGCTCGAACGCGACGCCGCGCTGCGCGATACGTTCTTCTCGCGCGTGAAGCTGTATTTCTTCGGCGGCGCGGGGCTGTCGCAGGCCGCGTGGGACCGGCTGGATCGCGTGACCGAAGCGCACTGCGGCGAGCGCATCCGGATCATGGCGGGGCTCGGGATGACGGAGGCGTCGCCGTCGTGCCTGTTCACGACCGGGCCGGTGATGCGCTCGGGCTATATCGGGTTGCCCGCGCCCGGCTGCGACGCGAAGCTCGTGCCGTGCGGCGGCAAGCTCGAACTGCGCTTCAAGGGGCCGAACGTGATGCGCGGCTACTGGCATGCGGATGTCGATCCGCGCGACGTGTTCGACGACGACGGCTATTACCGCAGCGGCGACGCGGGCACGTTCGTCGATCCGGAGCGGCCGGAACTCGGGCTGCAGTTCGACGGGCGGCTGACCGAGGATTTCAAGCTGAGCAGCGGCACCTTCGTCAGCGTCGGGCCATTGCGTGCGAACGCGGTGTCGAGCGGTGCGCCGTATGTGCAGGACGTCGTCGTCACCGGGATCAATCGCGACGACATCGGGCTGCTGGTGTTTCCGCGTGTCGACGCGTGTCGTGCGCTGGCGGGGCTCGCCGCCGATGCATCCGTGGCCGACGTGCTGCGCGCGCCGGCCGTGCGTGCGGCATTCGCGGCGTGGCTCGCCGCGCTGAACCGCAACGCGACTGGTGGTTCGACGTTCGTCGCGCGCATCCGGCTGATGGAGACGCCGCCGTCGCTCGATCTCGGCGAAGCGACCGACAAGGGCTCGCTGAACCAGGCGGCCGTGCAGCAGCATCGCGCGGCGACGATCGACGCGCTGTACGACCCGACGCGGTGTGATCCCGACGTGATTTACGCGTAAGTAGAAGCAAACCGAAGCAAGCAGGCATGACGACCGGCCGGCCACGATACCGGCGGGCATTCTTGCGGCCAGTGAATCAGGTTGCCTGATAAAGGCGGCCGTTCGGACGACACCTCGCGCGCCGCTTCGCCACTGGCCGGCGACGGCGCGCAGCGGCCGTTGCAGGGCCGCCGACGACAAGACATGGGACTGGAGACACGATGAACACTTACGTTGCCGAAAAACCCACGGTCGCGACCACGCTCGCGCTGTGTTTCGCGGTCGCCCTTCTCGAAGGACTCGACCTGCAGTCGGTCGGCGTCGCCGCGCCGCGCATGGCGCATGAATTCGGGCTGAACGTGTCGCAGATGGGCATCGCGTTCAGCGCGGGCACCTTCGGGCTGCTGCCGGGCGCGATGCTCGGCGGGCGGCTCGCCGACCGGATCGGACGCAAGCGCGTGCTGATCGCGTCGGCCGCGCTGTTCGGGCTGCTGTCGATCGCCACCGCGCAGGTGTCGACCTTCGCGATGCTCGTCGTCGTGCGTGTGCTGACCGGCATCGGCCTCGGCGGCGCGATGCCGAACCTGATCGCGCTGTCGTCCGAAGCGGTCGAGCCGCGCTCGCGCAGCAGCGCGGTGGCGACGATGTACTGCGGCATCCCGTTCGGCGGCGTGATCGCGTCGCTGATCGGCGTGCTGCTCGCCGGCGACACCGAATGGCGGCACATCTTCTATGTCGGCGGCGCGGGGCCGCTGCTGCTCGTGCCGCTGCTGGCGTGGTTCCTGCCGGAATCGCGCGCGTATCTCGACGTCGCCGGCACGCCGGCCGCGCGCACCAGCGTCGCACGCACGCTGTTCGGCGACGGCCGCACGACTTCGACGGTCGCGCTGTGGGTCAGCTACTTCTGCACGCTGATCGTCCTCTACTTCCTGCTCAACTGGCTGCCGTCGCTGATGGCCGCGCGCGGCCTCGATCGCGCGCACGTCGGCCTCGTGCAGATCG
Organism: Burkholderia sp. Ac-20344; assembly: GCF_017104975.1. Taxonomy (NCBI): domain Bacteria; kingdom Pseudomonadati; phylum Pseudomonadota; class Betaproteobacteria; order Burkholderiales; family Burkholderiaceae; genus Burkholderia; species Burkholderia sp. Ac-20344. The sequence goes on along the minus strand of NZ_JAAGPP010000036.1, from coordinate 41,787 downwards.
CGTTCAACGTCGGCGCGGGGCTCGGCGCGCTCGGCATCGGCGCGGCACTCGACCGGATGCGCGCGTCGCGCGTGGTCGGCGGCATGTACGTTGGGATCGTGCTGTCGCTCGCCGCACTCGCGGCTGCGCCCGGCTTCGGGTCGCTCGCGGCCGCCGCGTTCGCGGCCGGGATGTTCGTCGTCGGCGGACAGTCGGTGCTGTATGCGCTCGCCGCGATCTACTACCCGACCGCGATGCGCGGCACGGGCGTCGGCGCGGCGGTCGCGGTCGGCCGGCTCGGTTCGGTGGTCGGGCCGCTCGCGGCCGCGACGCTGCTGGCCGCCGGCCGCAGCGCACCGGTCGTGATCGGCGCGAGCATCCCCGTCACGCTCGTCGCGGCCGTCGCCGCGCTGATGCTGATTCGCCGCCCGCAAGCCGGCGACTGACGTTTCGTTTTTTATCAATGTGCGCCGTCAGAGCGCGCTTACTCAAGGTCTGGAGACACAACGAAATGAAGACGACAACCAGGAACGGCCTGCTGGCCGCCGGCGCATGCTGCGCGCTGGCCGCGCCGGTTGCGCACGCTCAGTCGAGCGTGACGCTGTACGGCATCATCGACACGGGCGTCGAGTTCGTGTCGCACGCGAACGCGGCCGGCGACCACGTGGTGCGCATGCCGGGCGTGACGGGCGAGTTGCCGTCGCGCTGGGGGCTGCGCGGCGCGGAGGATCTCGGCGGCGGCTACCAGGCGGTATTCACGCTCGAAAGCGGCTTCAACGTGCGCGGCGGCGATCTCGGCCAGGGCGGCCGGCTGTTCGGCAGGCAGGCGTTCGTCGGGTTGAAGGGCGGCTTCGGCACGCTCGCGTTCGGCCGCCAGTACACGATGACCTACCTCGCGCTGCAGGGCGCGGACATCATCGGCCCCGATATCTACGGGCTCGGTTCGCTCGACGCGTACGTGCCGAACGGCCGCGCCGACAACGCGGTGACCTACGTCGGCACGTATCGCGGCGTGACGCTCGGCGCCGCGTATTCGTTCGGCCGCGACGGCGCGGGCACCGGCAACTCGCCGGGACAGGGCACTTGCGCGGGCCAGGTGCCGGGCGACGCGGTGCAGTGCCGCAACTGGTCCGTGATGCTCAAGTACGACAGCGCGTATTTCGGTGCGGCGGCGTCGTACGAGGAGCAGCGCGGCGGTACCGGCGCGGCTGCGAACTTCTTCGACGGCGTCGCGCCGGTCGCGTTCACGAGCAGCGGCGGCAAGGATGCGCGCACGCACGTGAGCGCGTATGCGCAGGCGGCGGGCGCGCGGATCGGCGCGGGCTGGATCGGGCGGCGCGTGTCGACCGGTTCGCCGGCCGCGCCAGGCGCGCATTCGGACCTGTTCTTCGTCGGTGCGTCCTATGCGGTGAAGCCCGATTTCATCGTCGATGGCGAAGGCTACCGGATCGTCAACAGCGCGCACGACACGCGCGCGACGATGGCGACGCTGCGCGCAACCTATCTGCTGACCAAGCGCACGGCCGTCTACGCGCAATCGTCGTATCTGTGGAACAGCGCGCATGCACGCTACGCGGTCAGCGGCGGCGGGGCCGGCACGACGCCCGGCGCAGGGATGGGACAGCTCGGCGCGATGGTTGGCGTCCGGCACATGTTCTGATGCGGCAGCCTGACAAACGGGAGCTATCTTGAACAGGAAATCTGCATTCCTCTGTATTGCGCCGCTGTCGGCGGCCATGCTCGCCGGTTGCGGTGGCGACGATTCGGTCAACGCCAGGCCGACGCACCTGAGCGCCGCGACGCCGGCCGCGATGGCGCAGACCTGCGACGCACTCGCCGCGAAGCTGGCGTATGCGAACACGTCGTTCACATCGGTGACGACTGCGGCCGCCGGCGCGCTCACGGTGGCCGGCAAGCCGATCGCCGAGCACTGCGTGATCGCAGGGAAGATGAACGAGCGCGTGAGCGCGGTCGACGGCAAGACCTATGCGATCGGCTTTGAAATGCGCTTGCCGAAGGCGTGGAACGGCCGCTTCTTCTACCAGGCGAACGGCGGGCTCGACGGCAACGTCGTGATCGCGACCGGCGAGATCGGCGGCGGCGGGCCGCTGACCGATGCGCTGAACCAGGGCTTCGCGGTGATCAGCTCGGATTCCGGGCACAGTGCCGCGCAGAACCCGCTGTTCGGCATCGATCCGCAGGCGCGCATCGACTACGGCTACGGCGCGGTCGACGCGCTCACGCCGATGGCGAAGCAGGTGATCCGGCTCGCGTACGGCAAGGCGCCCGACCGCAGCTATTTCGGCGGCTGCTCGAACGGCGGCCGTCATGCGATGGTCACGGCGGTGCGCAACCCGGCCGACTACGACGGCATCATCGCGGGCGATCCGGGCTTTCATCTGCCGAAGGCGGCGATCGGCGAGATGTACGGCGCGCAGCAGTTCGCGAAGATCGCGTCGGCGACCGGATCGAACGGGCTGCCGGATATCCGCAGCGGCTTCAACGATACGGAGCGGCGGTTCGTCGGCGCGAAGATCCTCGAGAAATGCGATGCGCTCGACGGCACGGCCGACGGGATGGTGCAGGACGTCGCCGCGTGCCAGGCGCACTTCAGCGTCGAGTCGGACATCCCGGCCTGCGCGAACGGCACGCGCACGGGCGCCTGCCTGACGACCGCGCAAAAGACCGCGCTCGAGAACGTGTTCACGGGCGCACGCAACAGTGCGGGCACGGCGCTCTACGCGGGCTTTCCGTACGATCCGGGCATTGCCGGCGGCGGCTGGGCCGCGTGGAAGCAGTCGAATTCGATCACGCTCGACCCGGCCGCGATGGCGTTCACGTTCATGACGCCACCGAAAACCGCCGCGACGCTCGCGAACCTGTCCGGCTTCGCGCTCGGCTTCGACATGGACAACGATGCGCCGGCGATCTTCGCGAGCAACGGCGTGTACACGCAATCCGCGTGGTCGTTCATGACGCCGCCCGACGAGACCAACCTGTCCGCGCTGAAGGCGCGCGGTGCGAAGCTGCTCGTCTATCACGGCACGGGCGACCCGGTGTTCTCGTTCGACGACACGCGCGACTGGTATGCACGGGTCGCGCAGGCGAACGGCGGCGATGCGTCGGATTTCGCGCGCTTCTATCCGGTGCCGGGGATGAACCACTGCTCGGGCGGGCCGGCGGCCGACCAGTTCGACCTGCTGACGCCGCTCGTCGCGTGGGTCGAGCAAGGGCAGGCGCCGGGCACGGTGGTGGCCGCCGCGCGCGATACGACGAACGCGGTGCCGAATGCGGATGTGCCCGCGTCGTGGGGCGCGGGGCGCACGCGGCCGCTGTGCCCGTATCCGCAGGTGGCGCGCTACAACGGCTCGGGCGACGTGAATTCGGCGGCGAGCTTCAGTTGTCGCTGACGTAGCCGTCGATGGGAGGCGGCCGGTGTGCGCCATGGCATGCCGGTCGCCTCATGTGTGCAAACGCTCACTCACTCGCCCGGTTCGACCGGCACCTCGAGCCCGACCTTCACGCGGCTCATGCTCACCAGCGTCTTGAACCGCTTCACGTTGTTGTTCGCGAAGAACAGCTCGCGCGTGAGCGCGTTGTACTGATCCATGTTGCGTACGGCCAGGATCAGCACGAAATCCCATTCCCCCGTCACGTAGTAGCACTGCTGGATCTGCGGGCAGCGCTCGAAGGTCCGCTTCATCGCGTCGAGCTGGTCGATCTGCTCGCTTTCGACCTCGACGTTGACGACGATCGTCAGCGGATGATCGACCTTGTCCGGCGCGACGACGGCCGTGTAGCGCTCGATCACGCCATCGTCAGCGAGACGTTTCAGGCGCCGGTTCACGGCCGCGGTCGACAGGTTGACGCGCGCGCCGAGTTCGCTCTGCGGCGTCTGCGCGTCGCGCTGGATTTCCATCAGCAGCTTGCGATCGAACGCATCGAGTGGGGTGGTCATGATGGCGCGTGAAGCCTCGAAAGAATGAGAAATTTTTGCGTGGCGGCTGCCGGATTAGCGATTTTATTGACCCGCATGCGCAATATTATTTTTCGAACCGGCGGCGCGTGCAACCCGTGCGCGCCCGACCCGAACCGACTCACGGAGTGCTGCCCGCCATGCTGATCGCCAACCCCCGCGCATCGCGCGCCGCCTATCCCCACGCGCTGCGCCGCGTGATGAACATCGCATCGGCCGACGAAAGCGGCGCGTGGCTGTCGCACTGGCCGCTCGTCGGCCACGCGCGCACGCCGCTGCGCGCGCTGCCCGATCTCGCCGCGCGGCTCGGCGTCGCGAGCGTCAGCGTGAAGGACGAGTCGTGCCGCTCGCCGCTCGGCAGCTTCAAGGCGCTCGGCGCGCCGATCGCGCTGGTGCGGCTCGTGAAGCGCCTGCGGCGCACGCAGGATCTCGATCCGCAAGGGCTCGTCACCGGCCGCTATGCGGCGGAACTGGCCGACCTGACGGTGATCAGCGCGACCGACGGCAATCACGGCCGCGCGCTGGCCGCGGCCGCGCGCGCGATCGGCTGCGGGTGCGTGATCGTGCTGCACGCGAACGTCGACGCCGAGCGCGAGCGGGCGATCTCCGCGTACGGCGCGCGGATCGTGCGCATCGCGGGGAATTACGACGAGTCGGTCGTCTGCGCGGCGCAGCTCGCGCAGGCGAACGGCTGGTACGTCGTGTCGGATACGTCGTACGACGGCTACGAAGCGATTCCGCGCGACGTGATGCAGGGCTATGGCGTGATCGCCGCCGAGGCCGCCGCGCAGGCGGCGCAGGAGGACGGCCGGCCGTTCACGCACGCATTCCTGCAGGGCGGCGTGGGCGGCCTCGCCGCGGGCGTCGCGAGTTATCTCTGGGAGCGCGACGGCGTGCAGCGGCCGCATTTCATCGTGGTCGAACCGCGCCAGGCCGACTGCCTGTACCAGAGTGCGCTCGCGGGGCGTGCGACCAAGGCGACCGGCAGCGTCGATTCCGTGATGGCCGGGCTCGCGTGCGGCGAGGCGTCGCCGCTCGCATGGGATTTCCTCGAGATGTGCATCGACGACTTCATGCTGATCGACGACGAAGACGCGGTGCAGGCCATGCGCGGCCTCGCGGCCGGCAGCGAGCGCGACGTGCCGATCGTGGCCGGCGAATCGGGCGCGGCCGGCGTCGCGGGGCTCGCAGTGCTGATGCGCGACCCGGCGCTCGCGCGGCAGGTGGGGCTCGATGCGCATTCGCGCGTGCTGGCGATCAATACGGAAGGCGCGACGGCGCCGTCCGTGTACCGGCGCTGCGTCGGCGAGACGGCCGACGCCGTGCTCGCGCGGCAGCGTGACTGGCTGAACCGCGCGGCGGTCGCGGCCTGAACGGCATCACGACCGATCCCGACCGACTACGACCGACGAGGCCAACGACATGGACGCAACCGAAGAAAGCACGCTGCAGGGGCAACTGAAGACCTGGCGCCGCCACCTGCATCAGCATCCGGAGACGGGATTCGAAGAGGTGAACACGTCGGACTACGTCGCACGCATCCTGACGGCGCTCGGGCTCGACGTGCATCGCGGGATCGGCGGCACGGGGCTCGTCGCGAACCTGACGGCGGGCACCGGCAAGCGCGCGATCGGCATCCGCGCGGACATGGATGCACTGAACATCGCCGAGCACGCGCCGGGCCGCGAACACGCATCGCGCACGCCCGGCAAGATGCATGCGTGCGGGCACGACGGCCACATGTCGATGGTGCTTGGCGCCGCACAGCTGCTGGCCGAGCGCAAGGATTTCGACGGCACCGTGCGCTTCATTTTCCAGCCGGCCGAGGAGCATGGCCGCGGCGCGAAGGCGATGATGGCCGACGGGCTGTTCGAGCGCTTCCCGGTCGATGCGATCTTCGGCGCGCACAACATGCCGGGGATGCGGGCGGGCACGTTTTCGACGCGCGCCGGCGGCATCATGGCGAGCGAGGACAACTTCGTGATCCGGATCGACGGGCGCGGCACGCATGCGGCGCGTCCGCATATGGGCATCGATCCGATCGTGATCGGCGCGCAGATCGTGCTCGCGCTGCAGACGATCGTGTCGCGCAATCTCGATCCGGGCCAGCAGGCGGTGATCTCGTGCACGGAGTTCATCACCGACGGGCTGCGCAACGTGCTGCCGTCGACCGTGACGATCAAGGGCGACACGCGCAGCTATTCGCGCGACGTGCAGGCGTTGCTGGCAACGCGGATGCGCGAGATCAGCGAAGGGATCTGCCGCACGCACGGTGCGACCTGCACGTTCGAGTACACGCACGAGTTCGCGCCGACGGTGAACTCGCCGGAATGGGTCGACACGGCCGTGCAGGCCGCGGCGCAGGTCGCGGGTGCGGATGCGGTGAACGCCGACGTGCAGCCGATGATGATCTCGGAGGATTTCGGCGCGTTCCTGCAGGCCGTGCCCGGCAATTTCGTGTTCATCGGCAACGGCGAGGCGGCCGGGCACGGCGGCGTGCCGCTGCATAACGCGGGCTACGATTTCAACGACGAGATCCTGCCGGTGGGGGCACGGTATTTCGCGGAAGTGGCACGGCGCGCGTTGAAGGCGGCGTAGCCCATTGCTGCATGATTCGCATGCGACGGGAAACGGCTCGCCGTGCGGCGTTCCGTTTCACTGTCAGCGACACAAGCGACGCCGCACGCAACGCGTCGCGGCCGCACGCGCGCGATGTGCATCCCGCCGCGAATGTCACTGCATCACACCAGCTCGCCCAGACACGCGTCGAATTGCGCGACGAGCCGGTCGACATCGTCGGCCGTCGTTTGCGGACACACGAGCATCATGTTGTGGAACGGCGTGATCAGCACGCCGCGATTCAGCAGGTACAGGTGCACGATGTGTTCGAGCTCGCTGTCGAGCTGCTCACCGGCGAGCGTCCCGTTGCGCGGCGGCACGGGCGCGAATTGAAACTCGGTGCGCGCGCCGATGCGCGTCACGCACCACGGCAGCCCGTGTTTCGCGATCGCCTGTTCGAGCCCCGTCGCCAGCCGCGCGGCGAGCTCGAACATGTGCGCATACGCCGCGTCGGTCGCGACTTCGGCGAGCGTCGCGCGCGTCGCTCGCATCGCGAGCATGTTCGCGGTGAGCGTCGTGCCGATGCCCGAATGGCCGGGCGGCGCGTTCACCTTCGCCTGCTTCGCGCGATCGGCGAATTCCGCGCTGAACCCGTACACCGCGCACGGCACCCCGCCCGCGATCGGCTTGCCGACCACCAGCATGTCCGGCTCGAGATCGTGTGCGACCGCGTAGCCGCCCGGGCCGCTGCTGATCGTGTGCGTTTCGTCGATCACGAGCAGCGTGCCGTAGCGGCGCGTCAGTTCGCGTGCCGCCGCCCAGAAGCCCGGATCGGGCAGCACCATCCCGATGTTCGTCATCGCGGGCTCGGCGAGCACGCAGGCAACATCGCCGCCTTTCAGCGTCGCTTCGAGCGCGGCCAGGTCGTTGAATTCGACGACGCGCGTGTTCGCGAGCAGGTCGTACGACTGCCCGAGCAGGCTGTCGCGCTGCACCGGGCGGCCGTCGACGAGATCGACGAATACGTCGTCGACCGTGCCGTGATAGCAGCCGTTGAACACGACGATCGTGTTGCGGCCGGTGGCCGCGCGCGCCCAGCGCAGCACGAAGCGGTTCGCGTCGCTCGCGCTCAGCGCGAATTGCCAGACCGGTAGCCGGAAACGGCGCGCGAGTTCGCGCGACACCCACGCGGCATCCTCGCTCGGCAGCATCGTCGTGTAGCCGCGCGTGGCCTGCTCGACGAGCGCGCGCGCGACCGGTTCGGGCGCATGGCCGAACATCGCGCCGGTGTCGCCGAGGCAGAAGTCCACGTAGCGATGGCCGTCGACGTCGGTGAACGTCGCGCCGCGCGCCTCCTTCACATACAGCGAGAACGGCGTCGACCAGTCCTGCATCCAGTGCAACGGCACGCCGAACAGCAGATGCTCGGACGCTTCCGCGGACAGGGCGCGGGAGACCGGCATGGCTTCGGTGAATGCACGGCGCTCGCGATCGAACAGTGCGCGGGCGCGGATGAGGTCGACTCCGTGACGGGAAGGCAAAGGCAGCTCCTGGGCTGTGAAGGTACGGAAACGATAGCGCGGGCGCCGGGGGGATGAACAGAGGCGGAATGACCGAGGCGGGTTGGCGTTGGCGCGACAGCATTGGCCAGCGCCGAGGCGCAGATATTTTTTCTAAAAGTTTTTGCGCATAAACCGGTGCGGGGCGGCCCGGCCCGCTTTATTGCATGGAAAGTTCGTGGGCGCTCACATCTTTGGCGTCGGGTCGGGTGCGGACGAAGCGGGCACAAGGACGCGCCTGGCTGCGTCTGACGATGCCCGTTCGCCGCCGTACCGCGTTACGCGAGGGTCTTGACCATGTGATGTTCGTTGTAGAACCGCCCATCGACGAACATCGAGCGCGGTTCCGTGCCGAACCGGACGAACCCTTGCGACGCATACAGCCGCTCCGCGGTGGCGTTGACCTCGTTCACGCACAGCATCAGCTGCTTGCACTGCCACGCCTGCGCCGCGTGCGCGGTCGCGCTTTCGAGCAGCGTTTGCGCGATGCCTTGCCCGCGATACGCGGGCTCGACGAATACGCCCCAGATGGTCGCCTTGTGCGAGATCTTCACGCGCGCGTCGCGGCGCACGCCGGTGATGCCGACGAGCGTATCGCCGTCGAACGCGCCGAACACGGCGCGTTCGTGGGTCGGCGTGATGCGCGTCGCGAATTCGTCGACCGGCACCTGCGACTCTTCGTCGAGCGTCGGCAGGAATGAGGTGGGCGCGGTGTCGATCGCGCGCAGGCGAACGGTCTGGAAACGGGCGGCGTCGGCCGCGTCGAGCAGGCGGGTCGTGATCGTCATTGGGGGCGTTCCGGCGGAATGCTGCATGAGGCGACGCACGCCGTATCGGGCGCGCGACGCATCGTGCCTATGCTAATCGGAATCCTGCGGCCGCGTGAGCGGGTTGGCGGCATCGCGCGTCTCGGCGGATACCACAAGCGATGGCGGAGCGATCGGGGCGCGGCTTACGATGCGCCGCCGATTCGCGTACCGGCCGCCGCGTTGATCGCCGCCCGTGCATCGAGGATGCCTCGTCCGGGAGGAATCACGCGACACGAGCGTGTGGTTTGCGCGACCGCGGGGAAGCGGGCGGTGCGCTTCAGGATGTCTGCAATATCGCGCGGCGACAGACGCGGGTTGACGAAGCATCAGCGACACGAATTGAAGCGCCGATCCATATCCAGATCCACCGGATCGTCCTGACGGCGTGGGGACGGGGCAGCCCTTCGATTCTCGAGCGCGCCCCTCGATTTGGGGAGTGATCACGATCTCGAACGTTAATTCCCCTTAGTTGTGGGAATCATACGAAATCGCCTAGATAAAACACAATAATCGAGAATTAAATGTCTTGGGCGAGAGTGGCAGTTAACTCTATAATGTTGTGAGTTATGAGGCCTATCGAGCGGGAAGGCACAATATGTTGGATTTGAGCTTCAGCAAGCCTGGCGAAGTCGTCAAACTGCTTTGCGAGCGACTCCGCACGGAGCGGCTGGCATTGCAGATGACGCAAGCCGATGTGGCCGCACGCGCCGGCGTCGGCGCCAATACCGTGTCCAACCTGGAAGCGGGGCGCAATGTGAGTCTCGAGACGGTAGTCCGTGTGGCCATGGTTCTTGGACGAAGCAAGGAACTCGAAGGGCTTTTCTTGCCGAAGCTGGATAGCCTCGAGGACATTCTCCGGTACGAGAAAAGCGCCAAACGTCGGCGTTCCAAGAGGGCAACCAGAAATGATTGAGCGCGTAGACGTTTACTACGATGGCTGGGGGGAACATTGGCGGTGGGGATCGATGGTCTCCACGACAGCCATCACGGCTCGCCCGTTGATTGTGTTCGAGTATAGCGATGAGGCAAAGAAGAGAGGGCTGGAGCTTTCTTCCTACGCGCTGCCATTGAATGGGCCCAAGCTACGTCGCGACTTCCCGCGCCATCAGCTTGGCCTGCCCGGGCCGGTCTATGACTCGTTGCCCGACGGTTGGGGCATGTTGCTGATGGATCGTCTGTTCAAGCGCCGAGGCCTCAACGCGGCACGCATCGGACCGCTCGAGCGGCTGGCTTACATTGGCGGCAATGCGATGGGGGCCATGTCATTCGAGCCCGTGGCGCCGGAGGTTCAGGAGGCGCAGATCCACATTCCCCTCGATCAGCTCGCGGCAGAGGTGCAAGCAGTCCTCAATGGTGAAGGCGGGACGTTCCTTCAGCAGTTACTGCAGATAGGCGGCTCTCCGCAAGGCGCCCGACCCAAAGCACTGGTCTATCGTGATCCGCGCTCCGGCGCCCTTACCACTGCCGCAGTGCCCGGTTTTGAGGCCTGGCTCGTCAAGTTCCCGGCGCAGCAAGAACACCCGGAGGTCTGCGCTATCGAAATGGTTTATGCCGAATGCTTGCGCCTGTGCGGTATCGAGACCCCGGATACGTCGTATTTCAGTTTACCGAACGGGATGGCGGCATTCGCCTCCAGACGGTTTGATCGACAGGGCGAGCAGCGCGTGCCCATGCAAAGTCTTGCCGCGTTTACCGGTGCCGACTACAAAACCCCAGGGGCCTTGGACTACGTGAACTTCTTGCGCGCGACACACATGTGCACCAATGATGTCCGGGAGAAGGGGCTGGCGTTCGAACGAGCCGTGTTCAATATCGCGTTCAACAATCGGGATGATCACCCCAAGAATTTCGCCTATATCATGTCGTCCTCCGGTGAATGGAGGCTGGCGCCGGCCTACGACGTCACATTTTGCGAGGGGCCGGGTGGGTACCACCAGATGGACGTCATGGGGGCGGCCCTGGAGATCCGCAGAGCAGATGTGCTCCGACTTGCTGAGGAAGCCGAAGTTTCAGCGGCGGCAGCCGCTGGCATCATCGACCGGTTTTGCAACGTGGCCAGCCAGTTTGCGACCCTGGCCAGGAATGGGTACCCGGATGTGATCACCGCAGAAACGCTGCGCACCATTCAAAGCCGAATCGATGAGAACATCGCTCTGCTTCGCTGAAGTCGCGAGGCTTCCGAGGCGGCGGCAGGTTCGCGAATTCGCTTGATTATCGGAAGATTTGCTGTCGCGGCCACGTGAGCAGCGAAGGCGTTGTGCGATGACGGAACGATCGGGCGAGGCGGTCGCGAAGCCGCGATGCGTCGCAGGTGCGCATCGATCAGGCCATGCGCGCGACGCGACGAAGGTCGTCGACGAGCGGGAGAAACAAAACGAGCCCGATGCCACGCATCGGGCTCTGCGAGCGAACTACGCACACGCGGCATCAATACCGCGCCAGCTGATTGCCGTTGATCTGCACGCGGTCGCCCGGACGCAGGTTGCCCGGCGACTGCACGTCGAACGAGCGCATCGTGCCGTCGCTCACCTGCACGTCGATCCGGTAGCTGCTCGGGCCTTGCGAGGCACCCATCTGCTGGCCGATCTGGTTGCCGGCCACCGCACCGCCGAGCGCGCCGATCACGGTCGCCGCATCGCGGCCGTGGCCGCGGCCGAACTGGTTGCCCACCAGGCCGCCGACCAGCGCACCGACGACGGTGCCGGCGACGCCCGACGGGCCGACCGAGCCGTTGACCGGCTGGATGTTCGAGACCGTGCCGTACTGTGTGCCGTAGCCGTTGCCGTACTGGTTTCCGTATTGCTGCTGGTTGCCGTACTGGTCATACGGTTGCGGCACCTGGTTCGGATACGGCTGTTGCTGCTGCACGTAGCCCGGTTGCGAATACGCGGGCTGCGCGTAGCCGGGCGTTGCGTATTGCTGCTGCTGCGGATACCCCGGCTGCGCGCCGTAGTAACCCGGCGCGACGCAGGCGGTCAGCGGAAGCGCCGCGACGGCGACGAGCGAGGCGAACAGAACGGTCTTCGTGGAAGGCATGCGCATCATGATGATTCCTGCATCGGCAACGGGTTCGCCGACGAAAGCCGGGACGGGTGGCGAACTCGGCGTGAGTATAAGGAATGGCCGGTGGCGCGTCCGGTGCGGCCGGGTAACAACGTGTAAAGTCTGTTGCCGCGTAAATCGCTGCCCGGGCGGGGCGCTGAAACGAGGCCCGGCGAGGGCGCGAGACGGCCGCCGGACGCCCGCTTTCCGGTGATGCCGACGCTGCGCGGCCATCGGTTTTTCCGCGGTTCTTCACCGCGATCCTGCCCCATCGCCGCGCCAGGTTCGGCGGGCGCGCACGCCGCGCATCGCGAAATCGAATGCGCGGCATCGCGACATTTAATTGGTCTCGGGCGACGGCGTTCGATATCGTGGCCGGATTCCCTGCCAACGGTCGCGCCGCGCCGGCTGCGGTTCCTTCCCCAGTCCGCGCCGGTGACGTGCCGCGACCGCCCCACATTCCGAGCCATGACCGATCGTATCTTCATCAACGCCGTCGACGCCGGCGGCCAGCCCATCAACCTCGTCGTCCGTGACGGCCGCTTTGCCGCGATCGGCGCCGATTGCGCCGCCGCGCCCGGCGCGGAAACGATCGACCTCGACGGCCGCGTCGTGCTGCCCGGCTTCGTCGACGGCCACATCCACCTCGACAAGAGCTTCGTCGGCGATCGCTGGGTGCCGCACGAACCGGTCGGCACGCTGCGCGAGCGGCTCGCGGTCGAGAAGCGCCAGCTCGCGGCCGCGCCGCCGATCGTCGAACGCGCGAATGCACTGATCGCGCAGGCCGCCGCATTCGGCACGGTCGCGATGCGCAGCCACGTCGACGTCGATGCGACCACGGGCCTGTCGAACCTGCAGGCCGTGATGGCCGCGCGCGAGCAATGGCGCGGGATCGTCGATATCGAACTCGTCGCGTTCCCGCAGGCCGGCGTCGTCACGTGCCCGGGTACCGCCGAGATCCTCGATGCAGCCGTGCGCGAAGGCGCGGACGTGGTCGGCGGGATCGACCCGACGACGCTCGACGGCGATGCGGACGGCCAGCTCGACATCGTGTTCGGCATCGCCGAGAAGCGCGGCGCGAAGATCGACATCCACCTGCACGAGCCGGGTGAGACGGGCATCGCGCAACTGCTGCGGATCGCGGCGCGCACGCGCGCGGCGGGGCTCGGCGGCCGTGTGAACGTGAGCCATGCGTACGCGCTCGGCCAGGTGAGCGATGGCGACGTGCAACGCACCGCGGCGGCACTGGCCGAAGCCGGCGTGTCGATCCTGACGAATGCGCCGGGCGACTGCGCGTTTCCGCCGGTACAGCCGCTGCGCGACGCGGGCGTGCACGTGTTCGCGGGCAACGACAACATCCGCGACGCATGGTGGCCGTACGGCAACGGCGACATGTTGCAACGCGCGATGATGGTCGGCTATCGGTCGGGCTTCTACACCGACGAAGCGCTCGGCATCGCGCTGGACATGGCGACGCACGCCGGCGCGCGCGTGATCGGCAAGGACAACTATGGAATCGCGGTCGGCTGCGAGGCGACGTTCGTCGCGGTGCGTGCGCCGAATGCGGCGGCGGCCGTCGCGGGCGTGCCGGCCGAGCGCTGGGTGTTCCGCCGCGGCGAAAGCGACACGGGCGCGCCGTTCGCTCCCGCGCTGCGCTTCACGCGCCGACCGATCTGACCGGCGGCACGGCACGCGCCGTGCTCCCTTCGCACTGATTGCGCCGACCGACCCCACTGACCCCACCGGAACCGACATGACGAACCTGCTGATCCGCAACGTCCGTCCGAGCGCCGACGCTGCGCTCGACATCCTGATCGAAGGCGATCGCATCGCGCGCGTCGGCCCGTCGCTCGACGCGCCCGCCGGCTGCGCGATCGAGGACGGCGCGGGCGCGCTCGCGCTGTCCGGCCTCGTCGAGGGCCACACGCACCTCGACAAGACGCACTGGGGGATGCCGTGGTATCGCAACCAGGTCGGGCCGCGCCTCGTCGACCGGATCGAGAACGAGCGCCACTATCGCGCGACGAGCGGTCATGACGCGGGCATCGCGTCGCTCGCGCTGGCGCGCGCGTTCCTCGCGGCCGGCACGACGCGCATCCGCACGCACGTCGACATCGATACCGAAGCCGGGCTGCGGCATCTGCACGGCGTGCTCGCGACGCGCGAGACGCTGCGCGGGCAGGTCGAGATCCAGATCGTCGCGTTTCCGCAGTCGGGCGTGCTCAAGCGGCCGGGCACCGACGCACTGCTGTCCGAAGCCCTTGCCGCCGGTGCCGATCTGCTCGGCGGGCTCGACCCGTGCGCGATCGAAGGCGATCCGGTCGAGGCGGTGGACGTGCTGTTCGCGATCGCCGAACGCCACGGCCGCGGGCTCGACCTTCACCTGCACGAGCGCGGATCGATGGGCGCGTACTCGCTCGACCTGATCCTGCAGCGCACGGCCGCGCACGGCATGCAGGGCAAGGTGACGATCAGCCACGGGTTCTGTCTCGGCGATGCCGCCGAACGCGAGCGCGATGCGCTGCTCGCGCGGATGGCCGAACTCGGTGTCGGGCTCGTCACGACCGCGCCGGCGGCGGTGCCCGTGCCGCCGGTGGCCGCGTGCCGCGCGGCGGGCGTGACGGTCATCGGCGGCAACGACGGCGTGCGCGATACGTGGACGCCGTACGGGTCGCCCGACATGCTCGAACGCGCGATGCTGATCGGCATGCGCAACGATTTCCGCCGCGACGATGCGCTCGAAGTCGCGCTCGACTGCGTGACGCACAGCGCGGCGCGCGGTTGCGGCTTCGACGGTTACGGGCTGCAGCCGGGCAGCCGCGCGGACGTCGTGCTGGTCGATGCGCTGACATTCGCCGAGGCCGTCGTTGCGCGGCCGGTGCGGCGGCTCGTCGTGTCGTCGGGGAAGATCGTTGCGCGTAACGGCGCGCTGGTTTGAGTGAGGCCTGAGCGCCGCGTCGCCCCGGTATGATCCGGTTTTCAGCCGGACTTCCCGGGAGACGACGATGCGACGCACGAGAGCGGCACAGGCCGCACGATGGATGGCGGCGGCCCTCTTCGCCATGAGCGCCGCGCATGCGGTGGCGGCGGGGCCCACGGACGCGCAGCAGGAAGCCAACCGGCGGACGGTGCTCGCGTTCTACGAAAAAGGCCTGAACGAGAAGGATGCGGACGCCGCGCTCGCGTACGTCGGCGATCGCTACGTGCAGCACAACCCGAACGCGGCCGACGGCCGCGACGGCTTTCGCAAGTTCGTCGCGTTCCTGCGCGACAAATATCCGCAGTCGCACAGCGAGATCAGGCGCTCGTTCGTCGACGGCGACTACGTGATCCTGCACGTGCATGCGGTGCGTGAACCCGGCACGCGCGGCAGCGCGATCATGGACATCTTCCGGCTCGAGAACGGCAAGATCGTCGAGCACTGGGACGTCAATCAACCCGTGCCCGAGCAGGCCGCGAACGGGAATACGATGTTCTGACGGGTGGCGGGTGCCCGCAATCTCATCGCAACGACCGTGCCGGTGCCGCTGCGGTGTCCTTCACGTTGCCGCCGCATCCAGCCTTCTTGCTACTCCTCGAGCTCCAGCATCGTCGCGAGCGCCTTCGTCAGTTCGCTGACCATCGGGTCGGCCGTCGGCCGATGCAGGATCGCGATATCCATGTGCTCGATCGGCGCGAAGCCCTGCTTCGCGGTCAGCACGACGTGCTCGTCCGTCACCACGCGCGCCGGCAGCACGCTGATGCCGAGCCCATCTGCCACGGCGGCCTGGATGCCGCTCAGGCTCGACGTCGTGAAGCTGATCCGCCAGCGGCGGCCGCGCTCCTCGATCGCCTTGATCATGTCGTCGCGATAGAGCCCGCGCGGCGGGAATACGACGATCGGCACCGGGTCGAGATCGATCGACGGATGCTTCGCGCTGTCGATCCAGCGCAGCTTCTCGGGCCAGCGCACGACGGCCTCGCGGCTGTCGCGCCGCTGCTTGATCAGCGCGAGGTCGAGCTCGCCACGGTCGTATGCCGCGCTGATGTCGCGGCTCAGCCCGCACATCACTTCGAGCTTCACCTGCGGATGCGCGCGCTTGAACGCCGCGAGCGCATGCGTCGTGCGGCCCGCCGCGAAATCGTCGGGCACGCCGAGGCGGATCGTCAGCGCGACCGTGGCGCCCGACAGCGCTTCCAGCATTTCGTCGTTCAGCGCGATCATGCGACGCGCATAGCTGAGCACCGTCACGCCCGCGTCGGTCGGCCGCACGTCGCGCGTGCCGCGGTCGAGCAGGCGGTGGCCGGCGATTTCCTCGAGCCGGCGCACCTTCTGGCTGATCGTCGACTGCGTCGAATGCAGGCGCGCGGACGCTGTCGTGAAGCTGCCGCAGTCGGCGACCATCACGAGCGCGCGCAGCAGGTCGAGGTCGAACAGGGGTCTATTCATTTATGCACTTCTGTGGATTCGAACATTTCATTTCCAAATGCGTGCGACGACTTTTAACATGGCCGGACACCGCGGGCAATCGCGGTTTCGCCGGACCCGGCGCGGCGTTGCGCGGCGCGGCGCCACGGGGGCGCCTGACGCATGGCATCGGCCGCGCATCGGCGTGCGCGGCACGCAAGGAGGGAGCGGGATGTTTTTCAAACGGATCGCGATCATCGGCTCGTTTGCGTTGACCACGCTCACGTCGGCGGTGGCCGCCGCCGCCGGCGGCGCGCTCGAGGGCCGGCTGCGCAGCGCGGCCGATCGCGGCGATGCGGGCGAAGTGCGCACGCTGCTCGATGCGAGCGTGAACGTCGACCATGCGAACCGGCTCGGCTGGACCGCGCTGCTGGAGGCGATCATGCTTGGCGACGGCAGCGAGCGGTACATGCGGATCGTGCAGCTGCTCGTGGACGGGCGCGCGAGCGTCAATCTGGCCGATTCGAACGGTGCGACGCCGCTGCAGCATGCGCGGCGGCGCGGGTACGGGGCGAACGAGCGGGTGTTGGGGGCGGCGGGGGCGCGGTAGGGGGCACCTGCGGCGCGATTTTTGTTCGGGTGTGCCGCCGGGAAGTTTCCGCAGGAATGCTTCGGCCAGTTCGACGCAACAGTCGAACGACGGCGTGCAGCCGAGTGTCCGGAGGTCGTCGAATCGTGGCTGTACGAACGCCCGATGCGCCTTGAGCAGACGCAGAAACGTATCACGATGCCGGACGAGGAATGCACCGGCTGCCATCAGGCTCTCTGGTTCACGCTCGATGACCAGGCACAGATCGAACAGGTCACGCGCGGTCGGTCGATCGCCACGGTGCCACATTTTCTTGGCGACGATCTCCGCGGAAGTCTCGACCCTGACGACGTGATCCATCAGCATCCATTCGTCGTAGCCGGGAGACGTCAGATTCCGGGAGACCACGACGTCGATTTCGCCGTCGGGCAGCACGAGCTTCACGAACCCCGCGTGTTCCTCGTAGTTCGTCGCGATGTCGGCTGCCGTGTCGCTGATGCGTGGATTCACGCACCCGAGATACTGTGGATCGGTACGAAGATGTCGACATCCTTGCTGACGCGATGGCCGTGGCGCAGCATCAGGACTGTGCCACCGCCAAAGGTCCAGAACGGATTCGACGTGCCGTGCTTCCGTATCTCTTCGATCAGTGCCAGCGCGTGACGGAAGAGACCTTGCCACGGACCGTCGGGCAAGGTGGAGGGTGCAGTCATGCCCATACCTCCCGGTACAGATGAAGATCCTTCGACCATGCGGCGAGGTTTTTCCAGATGGTCCGAAGGGGCGTGCCTGAGCGCTCGGCTGCTTCCTCGGCGGCTTTCACCACCACCGGCAGCGGCACTTCGTCGAGGATGACGGAAAACTGCGATTCATAGCCCGTCGGAATCCGTCCGGTAGCCAACGCGTCGGCCAGCAGTCGTTCGGTCAATTCACCCTTGTAGCTGACGTTTGAGCTCACAACGGCCTGGTAGAGACCGTTTTGCGGCTGCCGCGGTAGCGCCAGGAGTTCAATGCCGAGCACGCTGAGCAGCGGAATCAGCTTGTTGACGCCGAGATCCTTGACCTTGCCCGATTCGAGCTGGTTCACGGTGAGGCGAGACAAGCCGGCGAGCTTCGCAAGTTGAGCCTGTGTGAGGTCGAGTTCCGCCCGCCGTTTCGCAACAGCCTGGCCAATTTCATAGAGTTGCATGGCGACCTCCCGGCGCGGGTATAGCGATCTCGGATGTAAAGTATATCTTACATATTTGGGCGAGTTTTCGTCCTTGGGGAATTCCATCGTTGTATAGGGTGCATCGGCCACGCGGCTGGACAAGCATTGGGCGAGACCGTGCTGGGGTCCCCGGTATAGACATCGCCATCTCACAGATATCCGGAACAACACGCCCTGTGGCGGGCGTGCGTCGCGCAGGGTCAACCCCCCAAGAATGCAAGAAAATCCCAGCCAAACAGGCACGTTGCAGGCGCCACTGCATTCTTCCTTCCCGATTCAAGTCTCGGCTGGCCCTCCCTCCACCCCGCCCCCGTTTCCCCCCGCTTGCGCTCGAAAATTAGGCAGTCTAGACTGCATCGCAGTTTCATCGAAGTCCCTGCCTTTCGCGCACCGCCCCACCGGACGCCGGCGTTCGCCCGCCGCGTCGAGACCTTCAAGGACCCGCCATGAACCGCACTGCAAAGCTTCTCGTTACCGCGCTGGCGTTCGCCCCGCTCGTGTCGTTCGCGCAGGACGCGTCGACGATCCGCTGGGGCATCGACCCCACGTATCCGCCGTTCGAGGCGAAGCAGCCCGACGGCTCGCTCGCCGGCTTCGACATCGACCTGCGCAATGCGATCTGCGAGCAGCTGCATGCGAAGTGCGTGTGGGTCGAGCAGGGCTTCGACGGAATGATCCCGGCGCTGCGCGCGCGCAAGTTCGACGTGATCATGTCGGCGATGACGGCCACCGACGAGCGGCTCAAGCAGATCGACTTCTCGAACAAGCTGTATGCGTCGCCGGGTGCGCTCGTCGCGCCGGCCGGCTCGACGCTGCTGCCGACCGCCGCGTCGCTCGCGGGCAAGCGCGTCGGGATCGACCAGGGCACGACGCAGGAGGCGTACGCGAAGGCCGAATGGGCGACCAAGGGCGTGACGATCGTCTCGTACCAGAACCAGGACCAGGTGTACCAGGATCTCGTCAACGGCCGCCTCGACGCGACCTTCCAGGACAAAACGCAGGCCGGCTACTCGTTCCTGAAGACGCCGCGCGGCAAGGGCTACGCGTTCGCGGGGCCCGACGTGACCGACGTGCGGATCACCGGCTACGGCGTCGCGATGGGCGTGCGCAAGGGCGACGACGCGATGAAGAAGCGGCTGAACGACGCGATCGTCGCGATCCGCGCGAACGGCACGTACCAGAAGATCGCCGCGAAATATTTCGACTTCGACATCTACGGCGCGAAGCAGCAGCTGACTTCGGCACCGTGACCCCGTCACTCATTCCATCGACAGGCACACCATGACGAGTATCCAGGATCGCGTCGCGCAAGCCGTGACGCCCGAACTGATCGCCGCGTTCCGCGAGGAAGGGGCGGTCTGCATCAAGGGCATCTTCTCGCCCGACGAAGTCGCCGCGCTGCGCGCCGGCATCGACACGAATCTCGCGCAGCCGAGCGCGCGCGCGAAAGTCGCGAGCCGGCCCGACGATCCGGGCTGGTTCTTCGAGGATTTCTGCAACTGGCAGCACAACGACGCGTATCGCGACTTCATCGTGCGCTCGCCGGCGCCGTCGGTGGCCGCCGCGCTGATGGGCACCGAGCACGTGCGGCTGCATCACGACCACCTGCTCGTGAAGGAGCCCGGCACGCGGCAGCGTACGCCGTGGCACCAGGATCAGCCGTACTACAACATCGAGGGCGACGACAACGTCAGCATGTGGATTCCGGTCGATCCGGTGCCGCTGGAATCGACGCTGGAATTCGTCGCGGGCTCGCATCGCGGGCCGTGGCTGATGCCGCGCACGTTCATGGACAAGGAAGCGAAGTGGTTTCCGGAAGGCAGCCTGGCCGACTTGCCCGACATCGAAGGCGATCGCGCGGCGTTTCCGATCCGCCACTGGGCGCTCGAGCCCGGTGACATGGTGTGCTTCCGGATGCTCACGCTGCACGCGTCGGGCGGGACGCAGAACCGCCGGCGCGCGTTCTCGATCCGGTTCGTCGGCGACGATGTCCGTCACGCGCCGCGCCGCTGGAAGACGTCGCCCGATTTCCCCGGGCTCGCGGCGCAACTGCCCGACGGCGCGCCGCTCGATCACCCGCTGTTTCCGGTCGTGTGGTCGCGCGGCACGGGGCAGGCCGGCGCAATCTGACAGCCGAATGTAACGAGCAAGGCGGCCGTTTCGTGGCGAAGCGGCCGCCTTGCTCGTTCATGCGCCGGGTGTAACGAAGATTCAGGTCGGGTGGCGTCCGGCGCCCGGCTTGAAGCGCGAGCCGAGCCGGTAGCGGTTGCCCGGATGCAGGAAGTGCACGAACGTGACGGGCAGCCCGTTCGTCCAGGTGCGGCGCGTGAGCGTGAGGCATGGCTCGTCCGCGCGCATGTCGAGCAGCCGCGCCTGTTCGCCGGTCGGCAGCGACGCATCGACCACGTGCTCGATCTCCAGTTCGTAGTGCGACACGTTGTTGTACAGGTATTCGGACGGCGGTTCGACCTGGAAATCCCGGTCGATGAAACCGGGCGCGGCGGCCGGGTTCACGTAGCGATCCTCGAGCTGGATCGGGCGGCCGTTTTCCTCGTGCACGCACACCACGTGAAAAACCGGCGTATTGACCGGCAGGCCGAACGCGGCCGCGACGTCGAACGACGCGGGTTCGCTCGACTGGCTCAGCACGCGGCAGCGGTATTCGTGCCCGCGTGCACGGATTTCGTCGCGGATGTGCGCGATCATCAGCAGGTTCGACTGCGGCTTCACTTCGGCGACGAAGGTGCCGACGCCCGCGATGCGCTTCAGCACGCCTTCCTCGGTCAGCTCGCGCAGCGCGCGGTTGACCGTCATGCGCGCGACGCCGAACTGCGCGGCGAGATCGAGCTCGGATGGAATGCGGTCCCCGGGGCGCCAGTCGCCCGATTCGACGTTCTGGCGAACGAGCGTCTTG
The DNA here is from genome assembly GCF_017104975.1 of Burkholderia sp. Ac-20344. Classification (NCBI taxonomy): domain Bacteria; kingdom Pseudomonadati; phylum Pseudomonadota; class Betaproteobacteria; order Burkholderiales; family Burkholderiaceae; genus Burkholderia; species Burkholderia sp. Ac-20344. Next base: position 20,763 of record NZ_JAAGPP010000036.1, on the reverse strand, counting down.
ATCTGCTGGAACGGTGCGGTGGCCTTCGTGACCATCGGGGATCCTTGCGCGAAGAGGTGACGATGCTAGTCGTCGTGACTGACGACGACCAGGATCTCCGCCTGCGCGGCGCCGAGGCTGCGCGTGCGGTGCGGGATGAGTGCGTTGAAATAGACTGAATCGCCGGTCTTGAGTTGCACCGTCTCGTTCGGAAATTCGATTTCGACACGCCCCTTGTGCACGAACAGGAATTCCTCACCCTCGTGCTCACGGAACGTCGATGCGACGAACTCGTGCGGCGGATGCACGACGAACGGCAGCATCTTCTTCGGCGCGACGCCGGCCGCGATGCTCTCGAAGCGGTGCGCGTGGCTGTCGCCCGCCGCGCCCATCGCCGTGCGCTCGCCGGCGCGCGTGACCGTGATCAGCTCGCGGTTGCGGCTTTCCGAGAACAACTGCTCGACGTCGACGTTCAGTGCCTTCGACAGCTTCAGCGCAACCGCGATCGACGGCACGCTCAGGCCGCGCTCGACTTTCGACAGGTAGCTCTTGGTGAGGCCCGTCTCGTCGGCCAGCACATCGAGCGTCCAGCCCTTCTGTTTTCTGAGCAGCTTCAGGCGAATCGTCATGGGGCGCCAGGTGTCCTTCGAAAAACCGATTGTAACGCATGACACAATGTGTCATATGGTGTATCGTGTGTCTCGACTCTCCGGGGAAACGGCCGCGGACGGCGCGGCCGACCCGATCCATTCAGGAGGCGAACATGGCGGAAACGCTGAGTCTGACGAAGGAGGCGCTGGTCGCGCTGGCGGAGCGGCGTCTCGACAACGAGGTGGGCGACAGCGGCTGGTCCGCGCGGCAGAAGCTCGCGCTCACGTGCCGGATCCTGTTCGACGCCGGTCACGATTCGGGCCTGGCCGGGCAGATCACCTGCCGTGCGGGCGACGCCGGCACGTACTACACGCAGCGGCTCGGGCTCGGTTTCGACGAGATCTCGGCCGCGAACCTGCTGCGCGTCAACGAGGATCTCGACGTCGTCGACGGCGAGGGCATCCCGAATCCGGCCAACCGGTTCCATACGTGGATCTACCGCGAGCGCCCGGACGTGAACTGCATCATCCATACGCATCCGGCGCATGTCGCGGCGCTGTCGATGCTCGAGCAGCCGCTCGTGGTGTCGCACATGGATACCTGCCCGCTGTACGACGATTGCGCGTTCCTGAAGGACTGGCCCGGCGTGCCGGTCGGCAACGAGGAGGGCGAGATCATCTCGAAGGCGCTCGGCAGCAAGCGCGCGATCCTGCTGTCGCATCACGGCCAGCTCGTGGTCGGCAAGACGATCGAGGAAGCGTGCATTCTCGCGCTGCTGATCGAGCGGGCTGCGAAGTTGCAGCTGCTTGCGATGGCGGCCGGCGAGATCAAGCCGGTGCCGCCCGCGCTGGCGCGCGAAGCGCACGACTGGATTTCGAAGCCGAAGCGCGATGCCGTGACGTTCGACTACTACGCGCGCAGGGCATTGCGTACGCACCAAGACTGCGTCGGATGAGCGGGCGATTCGTCGCTGCCGTGTCCGACCATCACTGAGGAAACCCTATCGTGTCCATCCTGCTGAAAGGCATCATTGCCTACCCGGTTACGCCGTTCTCCGCCGACGGCGATATTGACCTGAGCGCGCTCGATGCGCTGATCGAACGCCTGATTGCCGACGGCGTCCATGCGATCGCGCCGCTGGGCAGTACCGGCGAGAGCGCGTACCTGTGCGACGCCGAATGGGAGGCCGTCGCCGCCGCGTCGATCCGCACGGTGCGCCGGCGCGTGCCGACCGTCGTCGGCATTTCCGATCTCACCACGGCGGGCGCGGTGCGCCGCGCACGCTTCGCCGAACAGGCCGGCGCCGATGCGGTGATGGTGCTGCCGGTGTCCTACTGGAAGCTCGGCAACGACGAGATCGTCGCGCACTATCGCGCGATCGGCGACGCCATCGGCATCCCGATCATGCTGTACAACAATCCCGCAACGAGCGGCGTCGACATGTCGCCCGACCTGATCGCGACGATCTGCCGGGCCGTCGACAACGTGACGATGGTGAAGGAGAGCACCGGCGACATCGGGCGAATGCACCGGCTGGCGCAGCTGAGCGACGGCGCGATCCCGTTCTACAACGGCAGCAATCCGATGGCGCTCGCCGCGCTCGCGGCAGGCGCGGCGGGGTGGTGCACGGCCGCGCCGAACCTGAATGCGGCGTTGCCGCTGGCGCTGTTCGACGCGATGCGCGCGGGCGACCTCGCGCGCGCCAGGACGGTCTTTCATGCGCAGCTGCCGCTGCTGCAGTTCATCGTCAACGGCGGGTTGCCGGTGACCGTGAAGGCCGGGCTGCGCCTGCGCGGCTTCGATGCGGGCGAACCGAGGAAGCCGCTGATGCCGCTCGGCGACGCGCGTACGCGCGAGCTCGAACGCCTGCTCGCGGCGTTGCCGGACGGCGTGACGACATGAGCGATGCAGCATGGCCGGCGATTTCGGCCGCCATCGGCGCGGTGCGGGTCGGTAAGAGCCGGCCGCTGGCCGGCACGCCGCACGCCAGTGCGATCGACAAGCAGCCGGTCGGTGCGCGCGTGTGGCTGGGTACGCTCGGCTTCGCCGGCGACGAGCAGGCCGATGCGCGGCATCACGGAGGCATCGACAAGGCGGTCCACCACTATGCGTACGATCACTATGCGTGGTGGGCCGCGCAGATCGGCGCGCGCGACGTGCTCGCACAACCGGGCGCGTTTGGCGAGAACCTGTCGACGCACGGCGTGACCGAGCACGACGTGTGTCTCGGCGATGAGTTCACGCTGGGCGGCGCCGTGCTTCAGGTGTCGCAGTCGCGGCAGCCGTGCTGGAAGCTCAACGCACGTTTCGATCATCCGCGGATGGCCGCGCTCGTGCAGCAAAGCGGCCGGACCGGCTGGTACTACCGTGTGCTGCAGGAAGGCTGGGTGGCGCCGGGCGACGTGCTGGCGCTGCATGAGCGCCGCTATCCGCAATGGCCGCTGTCGACCGTGCTCGACGTGCTGTACCGGCGCACGCTCGACATGACTGCGCTCGATGCGCTGTGCGACGTTCCGATACTGCCGCCCGGCTGGCGCAAGATGCTCGAAAAGCGCCGGACGGAGCGGCAGGTCGAAGACTGGACGAAGCGGCTCGAAGGACGTTGACGGGCCGCGCGGCCGCGTGACTCAGTGGCTCAGTGGCTCGGCAGTTCCCGCACGTCGGCCGTTGGCGCCGAACCGAATGCATCGCTCAGCGCATAGCCGATCAGCTGTCGCGCGGCCGCCTCGGGCGTCGCGAGCGCGCCGCTCGACTTCAGTTGGTCGAATTTCTCGCGCATCGGGAAGTTGTCTTCGTTGGTCGAGCGGATCGTCGCCTGCATGCCCGTATCGACGACGCCCGGCGCGACGCTGCAGATCCGCAGCGCGCGGTTCGCGTCGAGCGCGACCGCGCGCGCATGGTGATCGAGCGCGGCCTTGGTCGCGCAGTAGACGCTCCAGCCCGCGTACGCGTTGCGTGCCGCGCCGCTCGACACGTGCAGGATCCGGCATTCGGTCGTGGCGGACGCCGCCTGCGCGAGCGCGGCCGACAGCATCAACGGTGCCGCGACGTTCACGCCGACCGCGCGCGCGACGATCGCCGGATCCTGCGCGGCGAGCGGGCCGATCGGATCGACGATGCCCGCGTTGTTGAACAGCAGCACGATCGACGCGCCGTCGACGAAGCGGCGCAGCGTATCGCCGGCCAGCCAGGCCGCGACGGCCGACGTGTCCGACAGGTCGAGTTCGATTTCGGCGAAACGGTCGCCGGCTTGCGACGCGAGCGTCGGATGGCGGCTGCGCGACACGCCGAGCACGGCGATGCCTTCCAGCAGCAGTTGTTCGGCGAGCGACGCCCCGAGGCCGCGCGTGTGTCCGGTGACGATGGCGCGTACGTGCGGTGCGGAGGATGAGGTCATGGCGATGAACGGGGCGAAGGGGTGGACGGATGAGTGGCGTCGACGAGCGGTGCGCATGCGTGGCGGCATGGCGTGCGTGACGGGCGATGCGTGGTATTGCGTGCGAAGGCGGTTGCGCGGCGCCGCAGACGTCGGGGTGACGCATATCGTAGCGCCCGCATGCGCGGCGTGCAAACGCAGCCGTGTGGGCGGACGCGGAATCTGCTGTGCCATGCGTATCCCACGCCGCGCGGCACCCGCTTGCCGATACGTTGGATGAAAGCCGGCTGCGGCAAGTGCGCGCGCCGGCACGCCGCGCGGCGCCCGGCCACGCAACGCGAGCTATCATATGGCTCGCCCGTGCGAGACGCCGGACGGGCCGCGATCGTTTCCCTTCACCTGCTTCACGCTGCGACGCCACCATGAACACCACGCCGGATACGCCCACGCCACGCGCCCTTCGCGAACTCACGCCCCTCGAGGCCCGCATTATCGGTGTGCTCGTCGAGAAACAGCACACGGTGCCGGACACCTATCCGCTGTCGCTGAATGCGCTGACCGCGGGCTGCAACCAGAAAACCGCGCGCTCGCCGGTGATGAACGTCAGCGAGGATGAGGTCACGACCGCGCTCGACGGGCTGAAGCACCTGAGCATCGTGATGGAAGGCAGCAGCAGCCGCGTGCCGCGTTTCGAGCACAACATGAACCGCGTGCTCGGCATTCCGAGCCAGGCGATCGCGCTGCTGACGATCCTGCTGCTGCGCGGCCCGCAGACGGCCGCCGAACTGCGCCTGAACAGCGCGCGCCTGCACGGCTTCGCCGATATCTCGTCGGTCGAGGCGTTCCTCGACGAACTCGCGGCGCGCGCGCAGCCGCTCGTCGTCCGGTTGCCGCGTGCACCGGGTGCGCGCGAGAATCGCTGGATGCACCTGATGTGCGGTGAAGTGAACATGGCCGACTTCGCGAGCGCGGATGCCGGCGGCGGCGCGGATTCGGTGCCGCCTTCCGAATTCGAAGCGCTGAAGGCCGAACAGAAACGCCTCGCGGATGAAGTGGCGCGGCTGAATGCGCTGGTTCAACGGATGGCCAGCGAACTGGGCATCGACGTCGACGCGCAAGGCGACGCGTCCTGACCCAGGCGATTGCGGTGCGTGCGCGTCGCCCGGCTCCACCGCCGTGCGGCCGGGCCGGGGAGCGATGCGGATACCGCCCGCATCGCTGCGCTACTTCAGCTTGACGCCCGGTACAAGATAACGCGAACCGCCCGGTTTCAGGATCGGTGCCAGCGCCGCAAACGAAGCGTCGAGTTGCGGCCCGAGACAGGCGCCCATCGCGTGCCCGATGCCGGATACGGCGAATGACAGCTTGCCGGGTGCATCGAGTTCGAACGCCAGATATTCGGGGAGCACGTCGGCGCACGACAGCGAATCGCCTTCGCCGTCCGTCACTCGTTCACCCTGTGTGGCCTTGTCGCGCAACCGCGTAATGAAACTCACCAGCGCGGGGCTCGTGTCCGGCGCGCCCTCCTTGCTTGGCGAAGTCGCGTCGATCACGCGATTCCAGTCGAGGTACGTACCACGCAGCAGGTCGAACGTGACCGGATCGTAGTGATTGTTCGGATGGGCGCCACCACAGTACGTACTGCCCGATTCGACGATGCCGAGTACCGCAGGCGACAGCCACGTGACCGTCACGTGTTCATCGTCGTAGTCGCCGAGCGAACCGGCGGCCGGCCCGTCGTCGGTGTAGCGGGTCGACGCGCATGCGAGTGCGGCGAGATTCATCTGCCAATGTTGCTGCTCGAGCAGGCGATTGACCCGTGCCATGATCGCCGGATCGGGATGGCGGCTCAGACGCGGATACATGAGCTTCGTGCGCGGATCGCGCCACATCCGGTACGCGACGGTCCCGCTTCCGATCTCGGGGCCGGCCGGCTGCGCGTGCCCGGCGAGCTTCAGCGTTGCATAAGGCGCCTGCCGCATATCGATGGCCGCGCCGCTTGCGATGCCGCTGCCGACGCCACCGGCGATGCGATCGGTGATCGCCTCGACGGAGCCGGGCGCGACTGCGTCGGGGTCGTATCCGGCGACGCGGCGCAACGCGAACGCGCGTGTCTTGCCGGAACGCGCATCGGTCCAGCGGCCGCGATAGCCGGCCTTGTCCCGCGTGCCCTGCCAGGTGGCCGCGGCATGATCGAAATCGGCCTGCTCGCGGACTCCCAATGGACTACGCGCATCGTCCGGCAACTGCGTTCTCACGAGCGGCTCGACCAGTTTCGCGGGCGTGCCGTGCAGCGGAATATCGACACCGTGCTGCGCATAGAAGTAGCGGCCCGAGATCGAACCATCGGCGGCCGGGCGATCGTCGAGTTCCATCACGACGGCGCCGGCGCCTTGCAGCGTGCCTTCGTAGACCGTGCGCGGCGCTGCATTCGCGATGCCCGCATGCAGCGCGACCAGCACCCACGTGATCCGGATCAGCGGGCGCATCACCAGCGGCACCCGGTTTGTTCGGAGGCATCGACGTCCAGCGCACGGCCGAACGCGGTCTGCTTGCCGGTGCGCGCGCTGGTATAGGTCATCGAATAGATCATCGCGCCCTGCGACATCATCTCGTAACGCCCATTGATCCTGCCGTCTACCATCTCGACCCAGGTCGTCGTGAACTGGTGCGGGCGGCCCTCGGCGAGCACTTCCTCGTCCACGTGCTCGACCACCAGCGGCAGCGCTGCTTTCGCTTTCGCATACCGGACCATAGCTCCCGACCAATCGACAGTGTCGTCGTAGTAGGTGCGCATCTCGAAGCGGACGGGTTTGTCGCCGTCCGATTTGAAGCAGTACACCTCGGTGGAGACCTTGGCGAACGCGGGTAGCGACGCGCAGAGCAGTAGAGCGGTGAAGGTTTTTTTCATGATGGACGGGGGAAGGATGAAGTGCGGTATCAACCGAGCACAATACGCGTAGCGCCCGCATCGACCAGCCGGAACAGCAGATCTTCGACGGCCGTCTCGGGCGCGGAGCCGAGATCCGCGTTGACGCGCCACCCCTGTACCGTGCGAACCGGTTCCGACAGGGTGTGAGCGATGCCATGCAGGCCGTCTTCGGCCGGCGTGTTTTCATCGTCAGCATCGAACCACGCGAAGAACCACGTCTTGAACGCATCGGCCGCCGCGCTTTCGTCGAGGCCGTCGGCCTCGATCGCGGCCCAGTCCCATACGAACGGGCGAATCGACACGGCCGCCGTTTCGAGGTCGAATGCCAACGGTTCGAACGCCAGCTGCGTGGCGGAATCGACCATCGTCGGCTGGCCGGCCGATTCGCCTTCGGTCGCGATGATGTCGGCCCGACACGGCAACGCGAGCGGCCCTTCGGTGGCGAGCGTGCCGTCGGCGCGCCGGTAGGCCGGTTCGACGATCACGGCCGGTTGTGCAGCTGCTTTCGCGAGCAGGTCGGCATACGGTTGGCGGATGGCGCGGAGCAGTTCGGAGACGGTCATCGTGGCGTGTCGGTTGGGCAGGGAACGATCGGTCGAAGGCAGGCGGTGCGCCGTGCGGCCGGCGTCGCACGACGCGGCCTTCGGCACCGGACAGCCGTGATCGTACGGCACTTCGGCAAAACGCGGACAGTCGGCCGAACGGTCAGGGCGCGCCCGCATCGCGCGGCGGATTTAGACGTTTACCTTCAAACAATGGAAAACGCCCATCGAACGCGCGCTCGTTGTGCTTCAATTCATCCGGTTTGCACTCCTACTAAAATTACGGATTCGGAACAGCCTGGATTACTCATTCACAGGAGACAGTCGATGGCTCGGAAACGGTTTTGAAGCGGCACACACGATGGTCTGCAACACCGCCGAACTTCCTTCGATGAAAGCAGTTGTCCCAGGGGCCCCAACCATGTCCTCCAGACGATTCATGATGGTCGCCGCCGCCGTGTCCGCCGCGCTGGCCATCGCCGCACCGCCGGCCGGCGCCGCCGCGCCGACCGTGTCCGACCCGTTCTACGCGTACACCGGCACCACGCCGTTGGCATCGATTCCACCGGGCACGGTGCTCAAGACGCGCAACGTCACCTATCACGTGGCCGGCATTCCCACCGCACTGACCGCGCAGCAGTTGCTGTATCGCACCCATAACGCGCTGAACCAGCCGGTCGTCAACGTGACGTCCGTGATCCGGAGCCCGGTCAGCAACGGCCAGGCCATCTCGTACCAGTCGGCCTACGATTCGCTGAACCCGTACGACGAGCCGTCGCAGGTGATCGCCGGCGACCGTGACGTCACCAAGATCATCAACGTCGGCACGCTGCTCTACAGCGCGGAATCGATTCCGCTGTCGACGCTGCTGCTGCTCGGCTACAACGTCATCGTGCCCGATACGGAAGGCCAGACGGCCGACTTTGCCGCCGGCCCCGAATACGGGATGACGACGCTCGATTCGATCCGCGCGGCGCTCAATACGCCGTCGACCGGCCTGAATCCGTCGAGCAAGGTCGCGATGATCGGCTATTCCGGCGGCGCGATCGCGACGAACTGGGCCGCGCAGCTCGCGCCGAGCTATGCGCCCGAGATCAACAAGCAGCTCGTCGGCGCGGCGGAAGGCGGCGTGCTGGTCGACCCCGCACACAACCTGCGCTACGTCGACGGCAGCATCGTGTGGGGCGGCGTGGCCGCGGCCGCGCTGGCCGGGCTGTCGCGCGGCTACGGCTTCGACCTGACGCCGTATCTCAGCGATACCGGCGTCGCCGTGTTCAAGGACATCCAGAGCCAGTCGCTGGCATACATCCTGCCGAAGTACACGGGGCTGCGTTGGGGCACGCTGTTCAAGCCGCAATACGCGCACGACATCAACAGCATTCCCGCGTACGTGACGTATGCGAACAAGGTGAATGCCGGGCTGGCCGCGTCGCCGACGATCCCGATGTTCATCGGCCAGGGTACGGCTGGCGTGCTCGATGGCACCTTCAGCAGCCAGGTGGGCGACGGCGTGATGCTGGCATACGATGTGCGCGCACTGGCGCAGAAGTTCTGCGCCAGCGGCACGCCGGTCACGTACACCGAGTATCCGCTCGAGCATGCGGGGGCGATCGTGCCGTGGGTGGCCGGGATGCTGCCGTGGCTCTACGACCGCTTCAACGGGAAAGCCGCGCCGAGCAACTGCTGGCTGACGTCGCTGCTGCCGAGCAATTCGCTGGCGCCCGAGACGCTGCACTAGCCGCACCGCACCGCACCGCACGACGCGGCGCATGGCCGGGCGACCCTTCATGGGTCGCCTTTTTACTTTCCGGGATTGACCGGGGGCGCATGACCGCGGCCGTCCCCCCGCCGCAACCCGCCGCCGTCCCGCCCGGGTGCCATAATCGAGTCTGCCCATCATTCCAGACGCCCCCCGGAGAATCACCATGCAGAACCTCGACAATCCTTCTCACGATCGCGAGGTAGGCAGCGCCGACGCGACGCAGGACACCACGCGCATCGACGACGTTCGCATCGGCGCCGTGCGCCCGCTGATTTCACCGGCGCTGCTGCTGGACGAACTGCCGGTGCCGGTCGCCACGCAGACGCTCGTCGAGGATACGCGCCGCGCGATCGGCGACATCCTGCACGGCCGCGACGACCGGCTGCTGCTCGTCGTCGGCCCGTGCTCGATCCACGATCACGACCAGGCGCTCGAATACGCGCGCCGCCTGAAGATCGCCGCCGAGGCGCTGAAGGACGATCTGCTGATCACGATGCGCGTCTACTTCGAGAAGCCGCGCACGACGGTCGGCTGGAAGGGCTACATCAACGACCCGCGCCTCGACGGCAGCTTCCGCATCAACGAAGGGCTGCGCGCCGCGCGGCAACTGCTGCTCGACATCAACGCGCTGGGCCTGCCGGCGTCGACCGAATTTCTCGACCTGCTGAGCCCGCAGTACATCGCCGACCTGATTGCGTGGGGCGCGATCGGCGCGCGCACGACCGAGAGCCAGAGCCATCGCCAGCTCGCGTCGGGCCTGAGCTGCCCGATCGGCTTCAAGAACGGCACCGACGGCGGCGTGCAGGTCGCGTCCGACGCGATCGTCGCCGCGGCTGCGAGCCATGCGTTCATGGGGATGACGAAGATGGGGATGGCCGCGATCTTCGAGACGCGCGGCAACGACGACGCGCACGTGATCCTGCGTGGCGGCAAGAACGGCCCGAACTACGACGCCGAACATGTCGAGGCGAGCTGCGCGGTGCTGCGCAAGGCCGGCTTGCGCGAGCAGGTGATGGTCGACTGTTCGCACGCGAACTCGAACAAGTCGCACGACCGGCAGATCGACGTCGCGCAGGATCTCGCGCGGCAGCTTGCGCAGGGCGAGCACCGGATCGTCGGCGTGATGGTCGAGAGCCATCTCGAGGCCGGACGCCAGGACCTGAAGCCGGGCGTGCCGCTGAAATACGGCGTATCGATCACCGATGCATGCCTGAGCTGGACGCAGACGGAGCCGGTGCTCGACGTGCTGGCGGAGGCGGTGCGGCATCGGCGCGTGTATTCGCGCAACGCGTGACGGGTGCTGCGTCATCGCGTCCAATGCAGCGTTGCGCGAGTGGCGCTAACATGGGCCGGTGCGATGCGTCGTGCGCGAGCCGCCGTGCTTCGCGCGGCGCATGCACGGCGGCGGCTTGGCCGGCCGCCGACACCGACAACAATTCACCGGAGTAACTGACAGCATGGCTTTCTACAAGACCCTCATCGCAGCAACCGTCCTCGCCTCGAGCGTCAGCGCGCATGCGCAGATCGCCGGCGCGCAGCCGCTCAGCGTGACCGTCGAGCAATCGCAGGCGCTGCTCGAAGGCTGGAGCGTGAAGAAGAGCGTGCTCGGCAAGACCGTGTACAACGACGCGAACCAGAAGGTCGGCACCGTGCGCGACCTGATCGTCGCACCGGACGGCTCGGTGTCGGCGGCGATCGTGTCGGCCGGCGGCTTCCTCGGCGTGGCCGCGCACGACGTCGCGGTGCCGATCGCGTCGCTCGACGTGCGCAACGGCAACATCTACCTGCCGGGCGCGACGAAGGACGCGCTGAAGTCGACGCCCGCGTTCCAGTACGCGAAGGTGCCGTCGCCGCCGAAGCCGAAGAAGGTCGACGACAAGCACTGAGCCAGCACTGATTTGCACGGCCCGGCGCGCAACGCGCCGGGCTGGGTCCAGCCGACCACACGCTCAAGAGGCTCGTGCGCCGGCCTGGACCTTCAGGCCTCGGGCGCTTGCTCGCCCAGCCAGGTTCCGCTGAACCCGAACGCGACCGGCCCGCTCAGGAATACGCTGCCGGCGCCATCCCAACGCACCGTCACGTCGCCGCCGTCGCACTCGACCCGCACGGTCTCGTCGAGCAGCCCGCGCCGGATGCCGTTGACGACCGCCCCGCACGAACACGATCCCGAACCGAGCGGCACGCCGCCGCCGCGCTCCCAGATGCGCAGGCGAATATGCGTGCGATCGATGACCTGAACGAAATGCACGTTGGTTTTCCGCGGAAACAGCGGATGCGTTTCGATGGCCGGGCCGAGCGCCGCGACATCGAGCGCGCGGAGATCGTCGACGAAGAACGTGCAATGGGGATTGCCCATGTTGCACGCGGCCGGCGCGCCGGGCAGCGGCAGCGCGAGCGTGTCGAGTGCGTCGGCGAGCGGCACGTCGCGCCAGCCGGTGAGCGGCCGGCCCATCTCGACGGTGATCAGGCCGTTCGCCTCCGTCGAGCACACGAGATACCCGCGGGGAGTCCGCAGCACGAGCGACGACAGGCCGGTTTCCCGCATCAGTTGCCACGCGACGCCGCGCGTCGCGCTGCCGCAGGTGTCGAGCGGCGAGCCGTCCGCGTTCCAGAACGCGACGCGGGCCGCCGCGTCGTCGCAGTCCGACACGACCGCGAGCTGGTTGAAGCCGATGCCGAAACGCCGGTCGCCCATGCGCCGCACCAGGTCAGGGGCGATGTGGTGCGCTTGATCCTGGTCGTGACCGCGCAGGTCGACGATGGCGAAGTCATCGCCATTCGCGTTCATCTTCTGAAATCCGAGCGGCATGACAGTTCCGGAAGGGGGCAGGCAAACACTGTACGTCGCTCGCCGTTCGCGATCAATCGCCGCACGATGTCGTGCCAGCACCGTGCATCTACGTAATTCTACGTAGCTTCGCATACGTAGTTATCCGCTTGTAAGCCGCCCCGGTCGCGCGGAATACTACGGCCCATCGCCCCGGTCTCCGCGAGACCGCGGCACGACGCATCGACGTCACGTGTGTGCGGCACCCTCGCCGCATGCCATCTAAAACCACATTGGAGACCAGGAGACGCCATGAATCGGGCTTCCAGTACCCTGCTCTGGATCGCGGTCGCGCTGCTCGGCGCGTTCGCGTTCGGCACGATCGCACTCGCACACGGCGAGCGCGTCAGTGCCCTCTGGATCGTGATCGCCGCAGTCTGCGTGTATCTGATCGCGTATCGCTTCTACAGCCGTTTCATCGCCAGCAAGGTGATGCAGCTCGACGGGCTGCGGATGACGCCGGCCGTCAAGTACAACGACGGCCTCGACTACGTGCCGACCAACAAGTACGTGCTGTTCGGCCATCACTTCGCCGCGATCGCCGGCGCCGGACCGCTCGTCGGGCCCGTGCTCGCCGCGCAGATGGGCTACACGCCCGGCATGCTGTGGATCCTGGCCGGCGTCGTGTTCGCCGGCGCGGTGCAGGACTTCATCGTGCTGTTCATTTCGACGCGCCGCGACGGCCGCTCGCTCGGCGATCTCGTCAAGATGGAGCTCGGCACGGTGCCCGGCGTGATCGCGCTGTTCGGCGCGTTCTTGATCATGGTGATCATCCTCGCGGTGCTCGCGCTGATCGTCGTGAAGGCGCTGACCAATTCGCCGTGGGGCACGTTCACCGTCGCCGCGACGATCCCGATCGCGCTGTTCATGGGCGTCTACACGCGCTACATCCGTCCGGGCCGCATCGGCGAAGTGTCGATCATCGGCTTCGTGCTGCTGATGGCATCGATCGCGTTCGGCCAGCACGTGCACGATTCGCCGACGCTCGCCGCATGGTTCACGTTCACGGGCACGCAGCTCACGTGGATCCTGATCGGCTACGGCTTCGTCGCATCGGTGCTGCCGGTGTGGCTGCTGCTCGCGCCGCGCGACTACCTGTCGACGTTCCTGAAGATCGGCACGATCCTCGGTCTCGCGATCGGCATCCTGGTCGTCGCGCCGGAGCTGAAGATGCCCGCGCTGACGAAGTTCGTCGACGGCACGGGCCCGGTGTGGTCGGGCAACCTGTTCCCGTTCCTGTTCATCACGATCGCGTGCGGCGCCGTGTCGGGTTTCCATGCGCTGATCTCGTCGGGCACGACGCCGAAGCTGATCGACAACGAAACCAACGCGCGCTTCATCGGTTACGGCGCGATGCTGATGGAATCGTTCGTCGCGATCATGGCGCTGGTCGCCGCGTGCGTGATCGAGCCGGGCATCTACTTCGCGATGAACGCGCCGGCCGCCGTGCTCGGCTCGACGCCGGAAGCGGTGGCCAGCACCGTCACGCAATGGGGCTTCGTGCTGACGCCCGACATGCTGACGCAGACCGCGAAGGCCGTCGGCGAAACGACGATCGTCGCGCGCGCGGGCGGCGCGCCGACGCTGGCCGTCGGCATGGCGCACATCCTGCACCAGGTGATCGGCGGCGAAGCGATGATGGCGTTCTGGTATCACTTCGCGATCCTGTTCGAGGCACTGTTCATCCTGACGGCCGTCGACGCCGGCACGCGTGCGGGCCGCTTCATGCTGCAGGATCTGCTCGGCACGTTCCACCCGGCGCTCAAGCGCACCGAGTCGCTGCCCGCGAACCTGGTCGCCACCGCGCTGTGCGTGGCCGCGTGGGGCTACTTCCTGTACCAGGGCGTGGTCGATCCGCTCGGCGGCATCAACACGCTGTGGCCGCTGTTCGGCATCTCGAACCAGATGCTCGCCGCGATCGCGCTGGTGCTCGGCACCGTCGTGCTGTTCAAGATGAAGCGCGAGCGCTATGCGTGGGTGACGATCGTGCCGACCGTATGGCTGCTGATCTGCACGCTGACCGCCGGCTGGCAGAAGATTTTCGACGCGAACCCGAAGGTCAGCTTCCTCGCGCACGCCGCGAAGCTGCAGGCCGCGGTGGATGAAGGCAAGGTGCTCGCGCCGGCGAAGTCGATCGCGCAGATGAAGCGGATTATCTTCAACGACTACATCGACGCGGCGTTGGCCGGGCTGTTCATCTTCGTCGTCGTGAGCATCGCGGTGTACGGCGTGATCGCCGTGCTGCGCGCGCGCCGCGAATCGAAGCCGACCGTGCGCGAGACGCCGTACGAAGCGGCGCCGGTCGCGCAGGCGCTCGGCAGCGGACGTTAAGGGGAGGCCGCGATGTTCAGCGATCTTGGCAGCGACCTGCGCAGTGCGGGGCGTTACCTCGGGCAGGCGTTGCGGCTGATGGTCGGCCTGCCCGACTACGACACCTATGTCGCGCACATGCGCGAAACCCATCCGGACCGCGAGCCGATGACGTACGAGGAATTCTTCCGCGAGCGTCAGAATGCGCGGTACGGGTCGGGGGCAGGGAAGTGCTGTTGAACCGCACCGCTATCGCGGTTCGGTGATCGACAGGGAAGCGCCGCGAAGGATTTCGCGGCGCTTTTTCTTTGGCGCACCGGCGGCGCGCATGCAGCGGGAATCGCCGCGTCGTTTGCCGGCGCGCAGCGCGGCAACGGCCGGCGGCCGGTATCATAGGGTTCACTTTTCCCGATGGACCCGCAGGAGAACACGTCGTGCATGTCGGTGAGCGTTTCAACAGCATTTCCCATCTCGTCGGCGCTGTGCTGTCGGTGGTCGGTCTCGTCGCGCTCGTGACGATGGGCGCGCTCGAAGGCGATCCGTACAAGGTGGTGAGCTTCAGCGTGTACGGCGCGATGCTGATCCTGCTCTATGCGATCTCGACGCTGTATCACAGCGTGCGCAGCCCGCGCCTGAAAGCGATCCTGCAGAAATGCGACCACTCGGCGATCTATCTGCTGATCGCCGGCAGCTATACGCCGTTTACGCTGGTCACGCTGCGCGGTCCGTGGGGCTGGTCGCTGTTTGGCGTGAGCTGGGGGCTGGCCGTGTTCGGCATCGTGCAGGAACTGACGCTCGGACGGCGCACGCGCATGCTGTCGATGATCCTGTACGTGGCGATGGGCTGGCTCGCGCTCGTCGCGGTGCGCCCGCTGATCCATGCGCTGCCGCCGGTCGGCACCGCGTGGCTCGTGGCCGGCGGCCTGATCTACAGCGCGGGGATCTACTTCTTCATCAACGACGAGCGTATCCGCCACGGGCACGGCATCTGGCACCTGTTCGTGCTGGCCGGGAGCCTGTGCCAGTTCGTCAGTGTCGCGATGTATGTCGCGTGAGCGGCGGCGAGCGTTGATCCGTTGACGGCGCGTGCGTTACCGGCGCGTGGCGGCCTGCAGCGCGAGAAAGCCGACCCATCCCCAGTACACGCGATGATGCGCGATCAGCCCGTCGCGCAGATCCATCACCTCGACGAGATCGACCTGGTCGCCGTCCGGCGTGGCGCGCGGATATTCCCACGTGAGCTGGCGGCCGTTCGAGAAGAACAGCCCGGTGCGGTACCAGCGCCCGAGCCCGTTACCCGGATTGCGCAGGCCGGCCGCGAAGAATGCGCGGATCGCGGCCTTGCCGTGCAGCACGCCGGAGCCGTGACCGGGCAGCGTGACGACGACCAGCGGCGTTTCGAGCACCGCGTCGTCGGCATACAGCGCCATCAGCGCATCGACGTTGCGCGCGACCACGGCCGCGTGCCAGTTTTCATGAATGTGCCGGGCATCGGCGTCGGTGTGTGTCATGGCGGGTTCCGGAAGCATCGATAACGGAACCCACTGTAGGGGCGCGCCGCCGCGACACGTTTCACGTCAACCCGAAACGTGGATGTCGCCGCGGCGCGGGTGGCCGCGTGCCGGCCGTTATCCGGCCAGCGCGTCCAGATTCAGCACATGCGACTTCCCGATCCACGCCGCGCAATCGCGATGGTCGCGCAGTTCGTCGCCCGTATTCGGATGCAGGAAGATATCGAGCGCGCCGTGGTTCAGCACGAGCCACGGCACGATGTCGTCGAAGCGCGCGGCGTCGAACGCGATCTGGTACGACCACGCCGGGTGCGGGCCGACGAGGCGTTCGTGAAAGCGGCCGAGTTCGATGACCGCGCCGAACCGTTCGTCGACGACCTGGCGAAATGCCCAGGCCGCGTCGCGGCTGGCCGCATCGAAATAGACGTGCGCGTGCCAACTGTGGATGGCGGTGGTGTCGAGGGCAGCCATGGAAGGACTCGAAAAAAATGGGAATGCATGAGGTGCCGTGCGAAACGGCCGATGGATGATTATCGCGCGTCCTTGCTGTGCGCGTCGTGTCGCGATCCGGCAATCCGGACGCGACGACTTGTCCTGAATCAGGAGAATCGTTCGATTCGATAAGGCCGGTGCTTGGGATATCCGGTATCCGCACGCGCGATATCACGCCGGAAGCCTTGTCGGAAGGTACGCCGGCCGTGATCGCATCGGCAACACGTCATTTCGGAAATTGAAAAAGCGCTGCATGCGCTGCTCCGGATCGTCTGAACAAATGCGATCAGCGCGTTGAATGAAATAAAGAAATTCCGGTTTGGCGGGATTCGCGCATCACGCGGTTTGCGCACCGATTCCCGAAGCCGAAAATATCAATTGCAGAATCGGCTATTCAAGCGGAATGCAGCGCGACATACGATGGTTGTCCCCGCATCGTCGAACCCGATCGATGCGGGGACAACCACCTGGAGGCCACGATGCGATCCCTCGTTCCCGTTGCTGTACTGTCCTGCGCACTCGTTGCGCTGCCCGCCGTCAGCTTTGCACAGTCGGCCGTACCCGATGGCGCGCCGTATGCCGCACAGCCGACCTGGTCGGCGGCGCGTGCCGAAACCGACGCGCAACTGATGCAAATGACGCGTGCCGGCTATCGCGCGACGTCGGCCGGCAACCAGAACTATCCGCTCGCGATGCAGCGTGCCCTCGAACGTGTCCGCAATCCGGTGCCGGACCGGTCGCGCGAAGAGCGGGCCGAGATGGAAGCGCGCGCCGCGCGCGATGTGCAGGGCGGCCATCCGGTCAAGGCGTTCTTCGTGAAGACCGCGTATTACCTGAAGGGCGAGAACACGTTCTGATGCAGGAGACGAGCATGGCTTGCCCGATCCGATTTGCCGGCGTCGTGCGCGCGTCGGCACCGCGCCGGCTGCCGGACGCGCGAGCGACGCAGCGGCGGGACGATGGGCACGGCGCGCGGCGTCGTGCGAAACATCCGCGCCATGTGCGCCATGTGCGCCGCGACGCCGTTGCGTGCCGCATCGCATGGCCGGCCGTCGCGGCGGGCGATGCGCCCGCAAGCGGGGGCCAATCATGAAGGGCACCCGGAAGAACCGTCGCCACGTGCCGCTGACCCGCGAGTGGCTGCTGCCGCTGCCGCCCGTGCATGCGCGCGACATCTCGCTGAAATGCCACATGGCGCTCGTCGCGCTGCGTGGCGGGCATGGCAACGAAGCGCTGCTGATGCGCTTGCGCACGAGCGTCTACCTGGTGTTCCTGGCGCTCGACGATGCGGTATGCGCGGACGCGGACATCGACCTGTGCGTCGACGCGGAGCGTGCGCTCGATGCGGGCGTGGCGCGCGCGGCGCAAAGCGGCGCATGGACGCTGCGCGACGATGAGTGCGCGGTACTCGAGCATGTGCTTGCGGCGAACGACACGTGCGTCACGACGCTCACGCGGCATCGGCTGGCCGAGCTGTGGGAGCACGTCTGCGCGTTCGCATCGAGCGGTCAGCCGGCGCTCGTTGCGAGCGCGGCGGAGAAGATGCGCGTGCATGCGGCCGAATCGCTGGCCGCGTAAGATCGCACCGGTTTCGCAGGGAGGATGGAGGAGACAGGGCCGACCGCACCGGCGCGGCGACGCAGTCGCGTTGTTTCAGCGAATGCGTGGCTGTCGCGGCACTCAACACGGTGACGGCGAAACGCGACTCGAAACCACGGCCCAAAACGAAAGCGCCACGGAGCGGACTCCGTGGCGCTTCATTTTTTCCCCGCCGGCGCGGAGGCATGGCCCCCGCGTGGCGAAACGCATTCAGGCTGCTGCTGCCGGCTTCGCCGCCTTCTGCAGCTTGCCCTTGCCGGCGCGCTGGATTTCCTCGAGCTTGATCTCGACGTGACGCGAGAACACGTACTCGGCCGGGCGCTGCTTGTCGATCGGAATGTCCGGTGCGAACGGGCCGTCGGTCTTGATGCCCTTGCGGCTCACGGCGAACGCCTTCAGCGGGTGCGCCATCGTGTCCATCACGGCGGTCGCTTCGAAGCCGCAGTGGACCATGCAGTCCGCGCACTTCTCGTAGTTGCCGACGCCGTAGTTGTCCCAGTTCGTGTCTTCCATCAGTTCCTTGAAGGTCTTCACGTAACCTTCGCCGACCAGGTAGCACGGCTTCTGCCAGCCGAACACCGTACGCGCCGGGTTGCCCCACGGCGTGCACTTGTACGTCTGGTTGCCGGCCAGGAAGTCGAGGAACAGCGACGACTGGCTGAACGACCAGCGCTTGCCGCCTTCGCCGCGCTTCAGGATCTCGCGGAACAGGTTCTTCGTCTTGTCGCGGTTCAGGAAGTGCTGTTGATCCGGCGCGCGTTCATACGCGTAGCCCGGCGACACGGTGATGCCGTCGACGCCGATCGGCTTCAGCGTATCGAAGAACTTCGCGACGCGCTCGGGGATCGCATCGTTGAACAGCGTGCAGTTGATGTTCACGCGGAAGCCGCGGCGCTTCGCTTCCTTGATCGCCGCGACGGCCTTGTCGTACACGCCTTCCTGCGACACCGAGTGGTCGTGCATCTGTGCGTCGCCGTCGAGGTGGACCGACCAGACGAAGTACGGGCTCGGCTGGTAGTCGTCCATCTTCTTTTCCATCAGCAGCGCGTTCGTGCAGAGGTAGACGAACTTCTTGCGCTTCATGATGCCGCGGACGATTTCCGGCATTTCCTTGTGCAGCAGCGGCTCGCCGCCTGCGATCGACACGATCGGTGCGCCGCACTCGTCGACCGCTTCCAGGCATTCCTGGACGGACAGGCGCTGGTTCAGGATGGGATCCGGGTAATCGATCTTGCCGCAGCCGTTGCACGCGAGGTTGCAGCGGAACAGCGGCTCGAGCATCAGCGCGAGCGGATAGCGTTTGTTGCCGGACAGGTGTTGGCGCGTGATGTACGCACCGACGCGGACTTGCTGGAGCAGCGGAATAGACAAGAGATGTCCTCCTTAAACTTCGCGGGCGACAGCTTGCGTGAGCTTCGCCGGCAGCTTGAATTCGACTTTTTCTTCACGGCCCGACATCGTCGTGACGTCGACGGGCCCCAGCGCGCGCAACGCGCCGATTACATCTTCGACCATCTCCTCGGGCGCGGACGCCCCGGCGGTCAGGCCAACGGTATTCGCATTCGCGAACCATTCGGCCTTGACTTCCGAACCGTCGGCGACGAGGTAGCTCGGCACACCGCTTTCGGTGCCGATCTCGCGCAGGCGGTTCGAGTTCGAACTGTTCGTCGCACCGACCACGAGCAGCACGTCGACCTGTTCGCTCAGCTCGCGCACGGCGGCCTGGCGATTCTGCGTTGCGTAGCAGATGTCGCGCGTGTCCGGGCCGACGAGGTCGGTGAACCGGCGCTGCAGCGCTTCGATGATGCCGCGCGTGTCGTCGACCGACAGCGTGGTCTGCGTGATGTACGCGACCGGCGTGTCGACGGGCAGCGTCAGCGTATCGACTTCGGCTTCGCTCTGCACGAGGATCACCTCGGCCGGAATCTGGCCGATCGTACCCTCGACTTCCGGGTGGCCCGCATGGCCGATCAGGATCAGCCGGCGGCCCGCCGCGACGTACTGGCGGCCCTGCACGTGCACTTTCGTGACGAGCGGGCAGGTGGCGTCGAGCACGTCGAGCCCACGCGTTTCCGCGTCGCGCTCGACCGTCTGGGCGACACCGTGCGCGCTGAAGATCGCGACAGCGCCGTGGGGCACCTCGTCGAGTTCCTCAACGAATCGTGCCCCTTTATTACGCAGATTTTCGACGACATGCCGGTTATGCACGATCTCATGACGCACATAGACCGGCGCACCGTGCTGTTGCAGCGCGCGATCGACGATCTCGATCGCACGGACAACCCCCGCACAAAAGCCGCGGGGCTGGGCAAGGATGACTCGCATAAGTGAGCGAACTCCGACGACAGACGCCGGGGTTCGAGGAGCTGGCACTTGCTCGCTCGCCCCGGCTTGATGTTATGAAGGCAGGAACGAACCGGCCGGCCAGGCCCCGGAACCCCGAATTAATCGCGCATTTTAACCCTATCGGGCAGTCCTTGCTTCGGTGCTGTGTCTGCCGTGTTGCATTTGCGGGAGAGCCGCGTCGGCGCTGGCGCGCGCGGAACCCAGTAAACTAGGCGGTTTCGCGGGCAGCCGCTCCGGCTGCCCGGCGTCGCGCTCATTTCAAGGCCATTCGATGACCGTCGATTCTTACGCGTATTGCCCGGCCGCCCGTGCGGTTTCGGGCGTTTTGTTCCTGACCCCTATTGATTCTGCCGATGCCGGCGCCCCGCAGGAGGCGCGCCGATGATGCTGGCCCTCGCTTTCCTGGTGTCTGGCCTGTCGCTGATGATCTGGATCGTACTGCTCGTCGCGCGCGGCGGCTTCTGGCGCGCGGTGCCCGCGCGGCCGCTGCCGCCCG
>NZ_JAAGPP010000394.1:0-645 GCF_017104975.1 Burkholderia sp. Ac-20344 | reverse complement strand
CTCGGACGCGCTCGCCTCGTCCGGCGTGCGGGGCGCCACGGCGCGCGCATCCGCGTCGTCCGGATGCTGCGCGGCCTCGGCCTCGGCCTCGGCCTCGGCGTCGGCCGCGATCCGCCGCCATGCCAGATCGACCCCGCGCCACCAGCCGGCCACAGTCGGCAGATCGTGCGTCGACGTCATCGCGATCGCGTCGCGATCCCATTCCGACGGCGGCCGGAACGTGCCGTCGGGGTCGCGCTCGAACCACAGCACGCGCATCCCGGCGATGCCCTGCGCGCCGAGCCGTTCGCGGAAGCCGGCCGGCACCGTGCCGAGATCCTCGCCGATTGCGAGCGCGCGATGACGGGCGGCCTCGAGCGCGACGAGCCGCACGAGATCGTCGACCGGATAGCGCAGGTACGCGCCGTCGCGCGGCGAGCCGCCGTCCGGCACGATCCACATCCGCGCGAAGCCGAGCACGTGATCGATGCGGATGCCGCCCGCATGCGCGAACGCCGCGCGCAACAGCTCGACGAACGGCACGAAGCCATCCGCGCGCAGCGCGGCGGGTGTCCAGGTCGTCACGCCCCACGCCTGGCCGGCCGTATTGAACAGGTCGGGCGGCGCGCCGAGCGACACGCCGCGCAGCAGCGTCGCGCCGTGCGA
>NZ_JAAGPP010000393.1:0-608 GCF_017104975.1 Burkholderia sp. Ac-20344 | reverse complement strand
CGCGCTGCTTGCCGACTGGGGCGGCGCACAACGCTGGCTGAAGAGCGACGCGGCGCCCGCCGACGTGCAGCGCTTCGCCGCGCAAGCGGGCGGCCACGCGACCAGCTTCACGCCCGGCGCCGCGCCCGAGCCGTTCCAGCCGCTGCCGGCCGCGCTGCTGCGTGTGCACCGGCAACTCAAGGCACAGCTCGACCCGCACGCGATTTTCAATCCCGGCCGCCTGTACGCCGACTTCTGACGCGAACCCGATCCCGACCCGCCGATGCAAACCAATCTCAGCGAAGCAAGCAAGGCCCTCGACCGGGCCGACGAAGCGGAAGCGATCCTGCGCGCCTGCGTGCACTGCGGCTTCTGCAACGCGACCTGCCCGACCTACCAGGTGCTCGGCAACGAGCTCGACGGGCCG
Organism: Burkholderia sp. Ac-20344; assembly: GCF_017104975.1. Lineage (NCBI taxonomy): Bacteria > Pseudomonadati > Pseudomonadota > Betaproteobacteria > Burkholderiales > Burkholderiaceae > Burkholderia > Burkholderia sp. Ac-20344. The sequence continues at coordinate 202 of NZ_JAAGPP010000393.1, read as the reverse complement.
CGCGGGCGCATCTTCCTGATCAAGCAGCTGCTCGAAGGCGAGCCGTGCGGCGAGCGCACGCAGCAGCATCTCGACCGCTGCCTGACGTGCCGCAACTGCGAAACGACCTGCCCGTCCGGCGTGCGCTATCACACGCTGCTCGACATCGGCCGCGCGGAAGCCGAGAAGCGCGTGCAGCGGCCCGCGCGCGAGCGCCTGCTGA
>NZ_JAAGPP010000392.1:0-838 GCF_017104975.1 Burkholderia sp. Ac-20344 | reverse complement strand
CGGCCACAAGCGGTCGGTCGACTTCAACGTCCAGATCGTTGACTATTGCGTATGGGTCTTTGGCCACTCTCAGTCACGAAACCGTATGAGGTGCCTAGTCATACATGAACTACCCTCCACTTGAACTTGGTGCTGTTTTCCAAACGGACTGGACAGAGCATCCTATTCGCGTGATCGCGTTTGATGCAGATGTGGTCATGTATGACGCTTGGTGGCCACACAAGCAAGCCTGGGGCATGGAGAACCTGTCCGGCACCTTTAGCTACTACCGCGTGCGACGCACCTTGTTTTTGTCACGAGCGCACTATCTGCGAACCGATGAATACACTGAGCTCGAGGCTAGCATTCACAGGCCAGATCTTCCCTTGGCCTACGCGCAGTTCGAATCGTTGAACTGGTATGACCAAAGGCCCGAATCTCTATCGCAACTGGCTCAACAGATCGCCCAAGCACGAGGCCATCAAAACCCGAGCGATGATGCTTCGCTTCTAAAAACATCAGCCATCTACCTCGCGCCTTTCGGTCCAAAGGGCAGCCAGAAGCCGCCGACGGTATGCTATGCGCAGGACGGCTATGCGTTCAACGAATCAGAAGTTCTATGGAACGCGTGGCAATTGCAGGCCCCGCACCTAGGTGATCGCCATCTCACGAGCGGCATCGGCATCTATCGTTTGGGGGTTCGGCGGCGCACCCCGACTTTCTATATCTGGGGTTCTTTGAGCCAGCTGAATGGAGGAACGAGCAGCTCGTAAGAAAGGGGAGCCACGATTGCTCCTGTCGCTGCTCTGCGTCCCGCGAACGGCTGCTTCCGGGATAGCCCGACGGCTGCTCCGGGTCG
>NZ_JAAGPP010000391.1:0-852 GCF_017104975.1 Burkholderia sp. Ac-20344 | reverse complement strand
AAATCTGCCCGCGTCGCCAACCTCCCGCCCGCCACCCGCTCCGCCATCCCCGTCGCGTACTGATTCCGCCACGTCCCGTACGTCTTCACCACATTCCCCACCCCGGCACCGATCGCTCCCACAAACAGCGCTCCGCCCAACGTCTCCCGCAAATCCTGCTGCCGCGTCTTCTGAAACGACAGCGCCTTCCTTTCGCTCTCCAGCAGTGCCTTCCACCCCGCGTACTTGCACACCGCATCGATTGCCGTCAGCGCGCCTTCCGTCGCCGCCCCGTACACCGACGCACCCAGCTTCGCCCGCAGCAGCCGGAACTCACGCAAGCTACCCGGCGACGTCACCTTCTCCGCCAGCAACTTCACCTTCAGCGTCGGATCGCTCGTCGCTTTCAGTGCCTCTCGGATGTCCTCGTTGATGAACACCACCATCCGCGATCTCACTTCACCCGTTCGCGCCTTCTCCTCGAACGACTTCAGATTCCCGCTCGCGAAGCTCCCAACCACCTGCCGCTCCGCCAGCGTCGTCAATTGCCTCACCTGCTGCGCCGACAGCGGCTTGCCCGTCTGCTCCCCCGCATCCACCAGGTTGTCGATGAACAGCTTCGACAGCGTCTTGATCGTGTCCCGTGCCTTTCCATTGATCTCCACCGTGCCCACCGGCATCTTCAGCGCCACGCCGACCACCGCCATCCATCGCGCCAGCGTCTTCTCCATCGCGTTCTCGTTGAACTCTCGCAGCACTCTCGACAACGGACCCGCGATCTGCGTCAGCACGTCCGCCACCGAATCCGGCAACAGCTTCGGCGCGGCTTCCTGCTTCGCCTGCTCGGCCTGCGCCTGGCTCGATTTCGCTTCG
>NZ_JAAGPP010000390.1:0-892 GCF_017104975.1 Burkholderia sp. Ac-20344 | reverse complement strand
GACTACCTTGTATTGCTCGACGGATCGCCTCTGTCGTTGTGGCGCTTCCGTGAAGAACTTGGCCCATAGTGCATCTTTCCATTCCGAAGAGAGAATTGCACCATGAAAATTCGGGACCGTACACCTAGGCGTTTCCCGCTTCAGATCTCGGTCCGGAGTTGACGCGACCGTGCGACACGGCGTCCACACCGCAACCGCGCAGGACGTACTTGCCGTGACCGGGGAATACGAACTCGCCGCCATCGTGACCGTTATGAAAGTCATTGAGTCACGGATACGTGTAGCTTTGAAAGATCATCACGGTGCGAAGCGAAGTCTCTCTTCTCGGCCGCGCGCCCGGATGCTGATCGCTGGCCCTTTGCAACGTCATTGACCTGCCACGTAGCGACCGCCGCAGTGCGTGGGGAGTAGATGCAGCTTCGGCGTGGGCGTGCGTCTTCATGTTGCAGCGCACTCACGCGTAAACACGGAGTTTTGCGTCTTACCAAGTTGTGTAGAACGTGCGCAAAGAAAAATATAGCAAATGTTGAGTTTCGAGAAGGGTATATTCAATACGCCAAGTATATCGCGAGACATAGCTTCGTCGATGACGCTGGATTTGTTTTTCGTCGGGACGGAAGGCAGATTAAATATTCTAAATATAAAAGAAGCGGGCGGACGTACCGATGGAAAATGAGGTGACTCTTGAAGAGATGCATAAATTCATCGAATACAATCTTTTAAAGTCTGCTCGCTTGAGGCGGAGCGTATGCGGGGAATTCTCTCAGAGGCCAGTTCAAAAAGACCCTCGAGGGGCTGTTAACTTCGCCGGCGACCTGTTAACCTCAAGCATCTGAGCAACGGGATCATGAGGAATGCAAGCGCCGATCGTTGATGACGAATTGTGGATACT
>NZ_JAAGPP010000389.1:0-893 GCF_017104975.1 Burkholderia sp. Ac-20344 | reverse complement strand
CGGCCCCCTTGGGCAGAAACTGGCGCAGCAGGCCGTTGGTATTTTCGTTGCTGCCCCGTTGCCAAGGGGCGTAGGGATCTGCGAACCAGATGTCCAGATTCAGTCGTTCAGCCAGCTCGACATGACAAGTCATTTCCGATCCACGATCGTACGTCAGGCTCTCACGCAGAAAGGCCGGGAGCTTCTTCATCTGGCGCGTGAACCCCTCCAGTGCGTCCTGGGCCGTACACCCATCCATGCGGCACAACACGACGAACCGGGTCTTGCGCTCGACCAAGGTACCGACGCACGAGCGATTGAAGGCGCCTTTGATGAGATCGCCTTCCCAATGACCGGGCCATTGGCGCGTTTCGATTGCCTCGGGTCGATGGATGATGCGCAGTTCTTCCGGTACAAAGCTCTTGCGGGCCAACGTCTTGCGCGCGTTGCCGCGCACCGGCTTGTTCTGGCGCAAAGCCTCGATCATCGCCTGCTTCAAGCCGCCGCGGGGATGGGTATAAATCGCCGCGTAGATCGTTTCATGACTGACGCGTTGCTCGGGATTATCTGGATGCATCTCGCGAAGTTTGGCAGCAATTTGCTGCGGCGACCAGCGCCGATAAACCAGGTCGTGATGCACTTGCCAGTACAGCGCGCTTCCTGTTGCCAGCTTCGCCTGACGCCGACTTCGCTCGCGGCGCGCCCGGTAGGCTCTAGCCGCGCTCGTGGCGTCATAACAGCGAGACGATTCCGTACGATTGCGTGCCAGTTCTCGCGTGATCGTCGACGCGCTGCGACCAAGCAGCCTTGCAATCGCCCTGACGCTCGTGTTTCTGGTCCTCTCGATCATGATCGCCGCGCGCTCTTCGGCGCTCAGATGCTGGTATTTCGTCATTGCAACACCCTACCTCATC
>NZ_JAAGPP010000388.1:0-674 GCF_017104975.1 Burkholderia sp. Ac-20344 | reverse complement strand
TGGCCCGGCACGGCCGCGTTCACCGCCGCGCTGACGCTGTTCACGTTCGGCGTGATCGAGGCGCCCGCGCGCGGCTGGACGAGCGCGCTCGTGATCGCGCTGCTGGCCGGCGCCGCGCTCGGCGCGGGTGCGTTCGTCGCGATCGAGACGCGCGTTGCGCGGCCGATGCTCGACCTGTCGCTGTTCCGGATCGCGCGCTTCGTCGGCGTGCAGGTGCTGCCGGTGTCGACCTGCTGCTGCTACATCGTGCTGCTCGTCGTGCTGCCGCTGCGCTTCATCGGCATCGACGGTTTCAGCGAGATCGACGCCGGCTGGCTGATGCTCGCGATTTCCGCGCCGATGCTGGTCGTGCCGCTGGTTGCGGCGACGCTCACGCGCTGGCTGTCGGCCGGTGTGATCTCGGGGCTCGGGCTCCTGGTCGCGGCGGCCGGGCTCGTGTGGCTGGGCGTCGCGCTGCGCGGCGGCGCGGGGCCCGCGGCGATCGCGCCGATGCTCGTGATCGGCGTCGGGGCCGGCATGCCGTGGGGGCTGATGGACGGGCTGTCGGTGAGTGTCGTGCCGAAGGAGCGCGCGGGGATGGCGACGGGGATCTTCAGTACGACGCGCGTGGCCGGCGAGGGGATCGCGCTCGCGATCGTCGGCGCGGTGCTGGCTGCGCTTGCGCGGACGGGGTG
>NZ_JAAGPP010000387.1:0-917 GCF_017104975.1 Burkholderia sp. Ac-20344 | reverse complement strand
AGAGGCCAGTTCAAAAAGGCTGCTCGATACGCCTGAAGATGTTCCAACAGACAAGCGAGCAACCGAGTTTCAGGAATGCTTCGTGAATGTCGGCACGTCGCTCGAAGCGAGTGCGTAGGCGACGAAAATTGTGGAGCCAGGAGTGCGTACGTTCGACCACCCAACGATACTTGCCGAGTCCGCTGCCGTGTTCGGTGCGGCGCTTGGCGATCACTGGCTGGATACCGCGATTGCGCAGGGCTCGCCGATGCCGCTCGGAGTCGTAGCCGCGATCGGCGTAGACCACGCGAGGCCGTTGAATGGGGTGGCCGCGCAAGCCTCGAATCGACGGAATCGCGTCGATCAGCGGCAGCAACTGAGTAACATCGTTGACGTTCGCGCCAGTCAGGATCGCGGCGAGCGGTGTGCCGTTGGCGTCGGTGACGATGTGATGCTTGGAGCCGGGTCGCGCGCGATCGGTGGGGTTCGGGCCAGTTTTTGGCCCGCCCCAACGGCCCGTACCGATGATGAATCGACGGCGGCACGTGAGAAATCGATCTGGTCGGCCGCCCGCAGTTTGGCGAGCAACAGTTCATGGAGGCGATCCCACACGCCGACTTCGTGCCAGTCGCGAAGCCGGCGCCAACAGGTCGCCCCCGAACCGAAGCCGAGCTGGGTCGGCAGATGGTTCCATCGAATGCCGGTCTTGAGCACGAACAGGATGCCGTTCAATGCTGCACGATTCGGAACCGGAAACCGTCCTGGATTCTTCGTTCGCCGCGGTTTCGGCAGCGGCAGCAATGGTTCGATGAGTATCCACAATTCGTCATCAACGATCGGCGCTTGCATTCCTCATGATCCCGTTGCTCAGATGCTTGAGGTTAACAGGTCGCCGGCGAAGTTAACAGCCCCTCGAGGGTCTTTTTGAACTGGCCTCT
>NZ_JAAGPP010000386.1:0-835 GCF_017104975.1 Burkholderia sp. Ac-20344 | reverse complement strand
CGCCGTGCGCCATGCGTCGTGCTCGCGGCCGCGCCCGACGCATGGCGCACGGCGTTGCGCGCGCTCGATGCGCTCGGCGCGCGTTGCGGCGTGCAGGGCCGCGTGTTCGGCAGCCTCGCATGGCAGGCACTGACGGGCCAGCGCTACCTGAGCGAGTCGTCCGATCTCGACATCGTGTTCCCGCTGCCGGATTCCGCATCGATCGCGCCGCTGCTCGACGGCCTCGCGGCGATCGACGCACGCGCGCCGATGCGCATCGACGGCGAACTGCTGCGCGACGACGGCGCGGGCGTCAACTGGCGCGAATTGCATGCGCGGCAGCCTGAAGTCGCGGTCAAGACCGCGATCGCCGTCGAACTGATACCGGTCGACGCATTCACCGGAGGCATGCGATGAGCGCGTGGGCTGCCTGCCGAGTACCGGCGCCGTCCGAAGCCGAGCGCATCGCCGAACTGGCCGAGCGCAGCCTCGTGCTCGAGATCGAGACCTATCCGAAGCCGGGGCTCGTCAGTCATGTCGACACCGGCAGTCATTCGGACATGGATGCCGCGACGTTCGCCCGCAGCGCCGCGGTGCTGCGGCCGTACTTTGCCGAGCTGGCCGACGCGGGCGCGCGCGATGCGGACATGGCCGTGCTGCGCAAGATCGGCCTGCGTGCCGAGCACGCGATGCTCGCGGCGACCGGCGGCGTCAATACGCATCGCGGTGCGATCTTCGGGCTCGGGCTGCTGTGTGCGGCCGCGGGGCGGCGCACGACGCCGGGGACCCCGCCGGGCGGCATGACGCTCGGCGCGTTCGACGCCCGCCGCTGGGGTGCCGATATCCTCGGCGGTCC
>NZ_JAAGPP010000385.1:0-738 GCF_017104975.1 Burkholderia sp. Ac-20344 | reverse complement strand
CGAGCAGCGGGCCGTTGATCGACGGCAGCGCGAGGCCGGCCGGCAGCGTCGCGGCCGTGCCGATCACCACCGCCTGGTCGTCGGCCGGCAGCCCGGACGACACCGGGAACCGCGCATGCCGGTAGTCGGCCAGCGCGCCGAACCACGACGCGAGCACGCCCGCGCTGCGCAGCGTCGCCGAATCGGGCGACGCCGGCAGCACGAACGGCAGCCGCACGCGGCCGTTGTCGCGCCGGTCGAAGAACGGCGCGGGCAGCAGCGCGAGATCGTTCGGCAGGCGCACCGGCGATTCGTCGAGGATCAGCTCGCTCTTCGGGCTCACGTCGGCCCACAGCGCCGAGTTCGACGGATCCTCGCAATGGTCGAGCGAGTAATGCGCGATCAGGCGCAGGCCGATCTGGTTGAAATCCGAGAAGTAGCGCGGATCGATCGGGATTTCCTGCGTGACCGTGCGGCCCGCCTGCACGGCGTCGAACGGGACGGTCGCGATGACCTCGCCGTTCACCGACACCTTCAGGTGCGACATCGGGAACACCAGCGACGGCGAATACGCGTAGGTCAGGCGCAACCGCGCGCCGGTGACCACGCGGTCGAGCCGCACGCCCGCGTTGATCGTGCGCGCGTCGTCGGCGCCGCGCAGGCGCAGCGGATCGAACGCACCGAGCGACGCGAACGGCAGGTGCACCGTCGTCGCCGGCAGACCGGTTGCGGCCGCGCTGGCCCCCGCGGGCACGGCCA
>NZ_JAAGPP010000035.1:0-60895 GCF_017104975.1 Burkholderia sp. Ac-20344 | reverse complement strand
GCTTGGAATTCTTTGGGGTGGCTGATGGGACTCGAACCCACGACGACAGGAATCACAATCCTAGCTCGCTAGCCTTATCAATCAAGCCTCACAGGCTCGCGCGTGGGAATAATATAGCAAAACTGGCCTTTGATTCAACAGGCTTTTTTTCGCTTCATTCCCAACGTTTCAGCCCTTCCTCTCGGCGGCCGCCAGGGCCTCCATGTCGCACGCAGACCCCATTTTTTCCAGTTGACGCCCTATCCTAGGCTCGCGATAAACTGTATATCCATACAGTATCGTTTCGCCTTCCCATGCTTCGCCAACCTCTTCCGCACTTCCAGTCGCCAACCAATAGGGAGCTGCGCGAAATGTGGCGCCGCTACCCGGAAGGTCACGAGGTGCGACGCCTGATCCTCGAGATCGCCAGGTGTCGGCACCAGTTCAGGGATGCGGAAGGCCTCCGGAAATCGGTCCAGAAGGTATGGAGTGAAGATGTCGGCGGCCACCTCGTCGCCCTGCACCAGTTACGCTTGATTCTGCAGGACGAGGCCAGGCTCGCCGATGACTGAAAGCGCGCTGATCACACGCGCGATCGCGTGATCCGTCACGTTCGGGAACGGGAACATCGGGCGTCCGATCTCCTGAATCGCGCCGGCATGGCGCCAGTCGAGCGGAAGCTCGGGCACGATGTCGTTCCCGTTCTTGTACAGGTTGAGAGGCACCTTCGCGAGCAGCGCGGTGACGCTTCCGTTCGGGCTCACTCGCGGCGGTTCGAAGCCGTAGACGGCAGCCGGCGGGTTGCCGCCGACCACCATCGCGGCCGCAGCCATGATCGCGATCGCGGCGCCGAGCGAGTGCCCGACGAGCGTCACCGGCCGGCTGTCGATCGCGGCCAGCACATCGACGGCAATCGCCCCCCACGCCTTCCAGAACCCATGATGCACCTGTCCGATGCCGATCACGTCGATCGGATGGGCGTCGAGGTCCGCGGCGACGCAGTCGAGATTGTCCGTGCCCGGAAAGGCGACGACCAGGCCGGCGGCCGTCTGCCGGACGATCGCGCGGGAAGCGCTGTCCGCCTTGCCGATGTCCGGCTTCGCGGAATACGCCTCCTGCGCGAGCAGCGCATAGTCGCGCGGGGTCATTGCAGCGGCGCGCCCGCGAGCGGCGTCGACGCGGTGGCTGGCGCAGTCGCCGCCGGCGTGCTGTAGACCACCAGCCAGTTCGACAGCGCGATCGACGCCGCGCCGAGCGCAAGACGAATCGATGCCTGCGCGGCAGGGTCGATCGGCAGCAGCCCGACGAGGCCGATCGCCTGCGGGATCAGCGTGTTCACGAGCGTCTGCGCGCTGGTCGGATCGAGCGACTGCGCGGCCGCGCACAACTTGCCGTTGTCCGCGGCGAGCTGCTTCAGGTTCGCGTCATTCGGCAGCGACGCGCTCAGGTCGAGCAGCGTCGGCTGCACGACCGCGCATGCTTGCGCGACCTGCACCTTGGCGGTCGCCGCCAGATCAGCGAGTTTCTGCTGCTGGGCCGTCGTGCAGCCGGCCGCGACGATGAGGATGGACGCGACGATACCTGCCGCGAGCGGCATGAGCTTCTTCATGGGGGTTCCTTCGGGAGTGGTGCCGCGGCGCGCGGCGGACGGATTACTGCGGGACGGCAGGCTGCTGAGCGGCCTTGGCGGCCGCGCGCTCGGTATACGCGGCAACAGCGGCATGGAACGCGGCAGCGACCAGGCCGGCGATCAGCGACGACAGGCTGGCTGGCACCGGGCCGCGGCAGCCGCCGAGCACCCAGTCGACGGTCGGGACGAGATCCGTGACGCCGATGGTGATGCCGCCGGTCACGAGGCTGGATTTCACGGGCATGGCTTACTCCTTCTCGGTTTGGACGAGCTCGTCCGGGGTGAAGACGAACCCGGCCTTGCGCGGGAACGCCTGGAACACGAAAGTCGGGAACGACCGGTGATGGATGCCGTGCGTCGGCGACCGGTGGAACTTCGCCGATAGCGGCAGCATGTTCGTCATCGCATCGACGAAGGTCTCTGGCTTCGCGGGATCGAACGCATGCCAGTCGAAGCCGCGCAGCTCGACGAGCTTGCAGACGAGCCACAGGAACGATTCCTCGACCGGATACAGTTCCTTCGTCGGCTGATCGGTCGAAGGGTCGAGCACGGGCAGCTCCTTCACGTCGCCCAGCGCAACGCCGCGCACGGTCGCCCAGTCGATCGCATCCGAATCCGCCCACTCGCAGAACAGGTGGTGATACTCGGGCGCCGGCTGGCCGCTGATCGAGCAGCGCAGGCCGGCCGCATGCCCTTCCTTCTTCGTGTGCCGGAACGTCGCCGATTCGGTGCGCGGCGGATGGTCCGGGTAGTACTCGATCTCGACGTCGGTCACGCGCACGGCGTGCTCACCGGCGATCTTCGGCAGGCCGGCGAGGCCCTCGGCCGTGCACTTCTCGCAGCGCTGCTCGAGCGCGACGTCATGGCTGCATCGGGTCATGTCTGGTCCGAAATGAAAAAGCCCGGCGCGCGGCCGGGCTAGATTGCGAAATTTCGAAAAATCGAAAACTGACGCCTCAGGCCACGCCGAGCGCTTTCTTGCAGGAACCCCAGAGCGCCAGGCGTTCATCCATGCCGTTCGGCGTCGCCGCCGAACGCGGATTGCCGAGGTTGATCGCGCGGCTGATCGACAGGAAGTCGCCAGCATCAGCAAACGCGCTGAGCGCGTGGTCGGCCCAGAACTGCGCCGAGGCATGCACCGCTGTGGAAGGCTGCACGATCAGGTCCGGGTTGCCCTCCAGGTCGACGCCGATCTTCTGGCCCATCTCACGAAAGTTGTAGCGACCGGTGATCTGGATCAGGCCACCGCCTCGGTACCGGAAGCCGTCACCGGCCTGCGTGTTGCCCAGCTCGGCTGCCTTCGCCGCCGGCGGCTCATACGCGCGTTGCGCAGCCGTCGGCCCCCAGATCTCGCGAAGCCACTGGAAACCGCCCGTCTCGTGCCCGCACTGTGCGAGGAACGCGGCCTGCCGCGCGGGCGAGTCGATCGCATATAGCGCCATCGCGGCCGACAGCGGATCTGCCCACGGTGTCGCGCGCGCGATCGGGATCTGCAGCGCGGTGGAAAGGGTTTGTGGTGTCATGGTCATCCCAGAAGCAGTTTCACGACCGCGTTCGCCCAGTCGGGGATCGGTTCGTGCCGCATGTAGCGAAAAACGATCACGCCCACCGTGCCGAACGCGATCGTCGGGGCGGCGACGTGCCGGACAAGGAAGCGCCACGCATCGGCAAGACGGCACAACGCGCGCACCGCGCGAGCGCCGCCCTCCCACGTATCGACCATCGATTGGGTATTCGTCTGGATCAGAGAAACCGAAGCCACGATGGCATCGATCTTTTCGTCTTGCCGCTGCAGGTGCGCCTTTACCGCTGCGTCGCTTGCGTCGATTCGCTGCTCCAGCTTCGAGAAGCGGCGGTCACCCGCGCGCAGCCGTTCCTCGACGCGCGCCGGTGCCGATGCGTTGTCGGTCATTCATCCCCCGGAAATGAAAAAGCCGCCCGAAGGCGGCATGGTCTTTCGTGTGGCGAGATCCGCTCTATGCTGCGACCTCGGCGGGCGGTGAGAACTTCGTACCGTCATATGCGTAACCGATGCAAACGAAAGTGCTCGGCTCCAACGGAACTGCAGTCGTACCGGAAGGCGGCTCCCAGCCACCGGATTGGACATTCTTGTTTCCGTCCCAGACGATGACGTTCGCGACGACCCCGATTTTGACGATTGCGTAGTTGCTCATGCTGATCACCATTCGAATTCGATATATCCGGGACCGGCGTTCCCACCGGTGCCAGCCGCCTGGCCACCACTATTGCCATAGGAGCCACCCCCGCCTCCGCCGCCGGCACCATATCCCGACGCTGCCGCGCCGTTTTGCACTGAAGCCGTCAGCGTCGCTGCTCGTCCGCCGCCGCCCCCACCGCCGAACGGACCTGAGGCACCGCTGCCGCCCAACCCGGCATATGCGCCATCACCACCTGCCTGCCCAGTCGGATATCCAATGACACTGCCGCCGCCGGCTCCGAAAGCGCCGATCGGTGCGCCAGATGTAGACATTCCCGCACCACCGCCAGCCCCAGCCGCGCCGGACAACGTAAGCGAGATTGCGCCGCTCAGGACCGTATTGCCGCCCGCGCTGCCCGTCCCACCGGTCGTCCCGGTGCCTTGGCCAGCCGATCCGCCGAGACCTGCCGCGCCGATGGCAACGCTGACGGTTTGACCAGCGGTCAACGTGTAAGACACACGTCTGACCGATTGCCCTGCCCCCCCTCCAGCACCTCCGCCGCCACCCACGAAGCCGGTTCCACCGATCGTGCCCCCACCGCCGCCGCCGCCAGCTCCGCCGCCGCACCCGGAAACGTAGTAGGTGCCAGTCACCGGCGCCGTGAACGTGCCGCTGTTGGTGAAGCGCGCAACCCCACTGAACGCACCGACGGCCTGTTTCAGGTTGGCGAGCAGCGTTGCCGTCGTCCCATCATCGGTTGCGTTCTGCCCCGTCGTATCGACGATGAACTGGGCGAGTACCGCCGACATGATGCTCGATTGGCGCCACACCTTATTCAGCGCAGCTGATTGCGCCGTACCGGCCTGAAACCCCGTCGCCAGCGCCGCCAATGAAAGGTAATCCGCCTGCGCCAAAACATTGGCACCTGCAGCCGCAGCGAACGGCTGAAAGTCGTTTGTTCCGGACATTGCTTCTCCTGGGCCGCTATCGCGCGGCAAAAAAAAATGCCGCCCGAAGGCGGCACGTACTCATCACTGATGGGCTATTGCAGGACTCGAACGTTGTAGGCTGACGCTGCTGGCGTACCGGCGACAATCGCGCATACCTTCACCGTGACAGTGTTGGCACCGGATACATAGGCTTCCCAGATGTTGCCGTCACCCGGATACGTCACCGGCGTTGCGCGGGCGACCATGCTGGTCGTCGCACCTGAGATCGACACGGTGCCGCTCGAACACGCTCCCGCCGAAAGAGCCGACCCTCCGATGCTCCCTGACGTACCTGATAGGTTAGGCAGGACAGCTGCACCACCAATCGAGACGGACGTGAACGCACCCGTTGACGGATTTGTATTCCCGACCGGTGTGTTGTTGAGGCCCCCGCCCAACGCGAGCGAACCCGTATTGGTCATGGTCCCGATTACGCTGTTGAACGCGCAATTCACGAACTCGAGATTTCCACTCCTCATCCGTATGGTGATGCACGGAGTTGTCGAACCATTTCCTACAAGCTTGATGCTCGCACCCTGCGTATCGTTCGGCGCGGCGACAGTAAGCGTTGCCTGATTACTCGTCGACGTGTCGGTGATATTCGCGCTCGTCGCCCAGAGCGTTCCCCATGGCAACGTCGGAAGCCCAAGAGCTGTTGAATTCGCGCTCCCGGGAATGAAAGCGGATGCAGTCGTCTGCATTCCGTTTGGCGTGGCGAGCAGTTCTGGATAGGTTTCGTTTCCGCTCGAATCGGTAACGGCAAACTGGATCGGCTGACTCGAACGGCTGGCGCCAGAATTCTGCAGGCCGATGTATGCGAAGGTTCCCGCAGCGCCATCCGGCGACACGAACGCCCGCGACCATTTTGCGCCTACTCCGCCGGCAAGCTGATTGACTTGAAACCCAACGAGATACGCGCTCGAAGTCAGAGCTGTACCGCCCGCGAAATACGCAATGCCATTCGTATTCGGGCTCGAAACGTTGAGATCAGACTCGTTCCCATACAGCTGCCGACCAACTCCAGTCGTCGGTCCGGTGAATCCATAGGCGTCCGAGGTTATCGAGCTCATCCCCCATGACTGACAGTGGTCGACGGCGCAGATGTTCACACCGAACACCCCGACGGCCGACTGCGTCGCATTTCCGCCAGGCTGCTGATTCAACACGAAACCAGAAATGCCGTCGACCGTCCAGTTGGTCGAACCGGGTGTTTGAGTAGCAACGCCACGCACAGCAGCGGCATCGAATACGGGCTGCCCGGCTGCCCCTACAGCAGCACCGTAAATGGCATGCGCGGAAGCCGTAGGATTGTTCAGTTGTGCGGTCAGCTGTGACTGATCGGTTGTCAGCGGAGATGACGATGTGCCCGACAACTGCATCGTTGCAGCACCCGTGATCGCGCTGTTCACTGTGGCAATCCCGAGCGTCGCGCTGGGTGCGGTCAACGGTCCGTTGAGCGTGCCCCCCGACAATGGCAATACGTTCGAGAAAGACGCGTTGAGCTGCGCCGCAGTCAGCGGCTGTCCCGGCGCGAACTGAGCGGACGTCGACATCGACCACAGCACGGCCAGCGCGACGAGCGCGCGAATCAGGAAGATCTTCATGGTTGGGGAATCAGCCGAGAAGTGAAACGTCGAGAACGAAAGTGTAGTCGAGCAGGTCTTGCGCGATGATCGTGGGCGCACCCCACGTTCCGGCATTGAAGCCCGCACAGTATGCGTTATCGCAATCGAATCCGAACAGCGGCGCGCCGTTGATCGTCGTGATCACGTAATTGACGCGCACGGCCTCCGGTTTGATGCTCAAGAGGCCGTTGTTGAGGAGCGCAATAAACAGCGCCGACGGCTGTTTGCCGGCCACGCCGATCGTCATCGACATGTCCTGATTATCCTGGATGAACACCAGCGACCCGACCGGCGCCAGCAACTCGAGGATCGCCGCGGCACCATCAGGCGTGCCGTCCCAGTGGTTCGCAGCAATCTGCGCGCGAATCACCATTCGGAACGTGTCGTCGTCGAGCAGCGTCAGCCCGGTATCCGGATCGAAGGGCCCCTTCCAGACGCCCTGATCGAAGCCCAGGCCGTCGAGATCGAACGAGAAATACACGCCCGTGAGCGGCGTCTTCACCCGTCGATTCGTACCGACCCATTCGGCTACGGTATCGAGCTGATCGCCGACAGCGACGTCGAGGTCGAACAGTCCAGGTATGCCCTCGAGCACATTGATCTGGTCAACGGCGGGCGCGGCCAGAGCGGCGACCACGGCCATAAAGCGCGGCCGCGGCTGATGCTCCGACGTGATCAGCGCAGTGTAATCGTCCAGTTCTGCCATGTTCAAACCGGTGTGATGACTACCTGATCAGGCGTGCATGACGCCGCTTCGTTGAACACCAGCGCATAGTCAGGCGTACCAGCGCCGCGCGAACCAGTCAGCGCGAGGGACGCCAGCTTGAACGTCGTCGCTCCCGTCACGCCCTTCGCGGCCGCAATGCACGAGTCCCATTCGACACACTGCGGCGTGCCGCCACCGATCGCGATCGCGTTGATGTAGTCGGACACCGCCTGTTGGATCGCGGCACCCGTCGCCGTGGTGTATCCCTGTAGCACCCTGAGGGAGATCGCGACCGCGATCGGCGCATCTGTAGGGCGGAAGAACCGCATCGTGATCGGCATGTTGTACCGGTTCAGCACGGTCACCGCGGTCGTGCCATACGTTCCACCGCCTGGCGTCTTCTTCTTCGCCATGGCATTCGCGATCGCTGTCGCGTCGCCACCCTCGACGACCAGCGAAATCGAGTGCTGCGGCAGTCCGTTCGAGTCGACGAGATTCGTGTCGTTCTCGTAAGCGGCAAGCCGCGTGACGCCGCTGACATTCTCGACCGCGCCGACGATGCCTTCCAGCACGGTCTGGGACGGCAGCGCCGTCGAAACGGTCTGGCGCTGTCGCAGCGCCGCATCCGTCTCGACCGGTATGCCGACGGCGGCATCGGCCGGATTGCTGACTGTCTGCCAGCCGCGAGTCGGCGTGCCGATCTGTTCGATCGTGCCGGCCAACGCCGAGATCGCGCCGATCGTCTGGCACGTTGCCGTTACCGTGATCTGGCCGGCCGGCGGAATCGTTACAGAAGCCGGCAGCGCCCACTGGTTGTTGTTCCCGTCCTTCGCGATGCCGTTCGTGACTGTCGTGCCAGCCTGTCCGACCAGCGTCAGGTCAGCGCTCGAGTACGACGGCGCCTCGCGCTGGATCCCGTTGATCTTCACATTGCTAGACAGCGCGGCGCCGACCGCCTTGGCCGGGCTGAACGAGTTATAGACGCCGATGCAGACCGAATTCACATCCGCGATCGCCTGCGCGAACACGGCGAGCAGCTGGCCGTCCTGGCTGTCCGGGTCGATATAGACATCGGTCCCGTAGATCGCCTGGTACTTCGCCTGGAAGTACGCGTAGATGTCCGCGTAGGTCGGCGCGGTGATGCCGCTCGCGCTGATGGTCGGCGCGACAGTGGTGAGCGTCGTCGTC
Organism: Burkholderia sp. Ac-20344; assembly: GCF_017104975.1. NCBI lineage: Bacteria > Pseudomonadati > Pseudomonadota > Betaproteobacteria > Burkholderiales > Burkholderiaceae > Burkholderia > Burkholderia sp. Ac-20344. The sequence goes on along the minus strand of NZ_JAAGPP010000035.1, from coordinate 52,619 downwards.
ACAGGGTGGTCTCGATGGTGGTGGTGCCGTAGATCGTCGTGATGGTCGCGGTGACGGTCAGCGTGCGGGTCGTACTGTCCAGCGAGCTCGCATAGGCGGTGATCTCGGTGACGCCGGTCGTGCCGAGGATGCACGCGCGGATTGCCGCGTCGGCGGTGCCCTGCGTGTTCTTTCCGATCACGGCCGGCCAATCCATGCCGGCCGTCGTATCGAGGAACCACTCGCCGCGAATCAGCCGCAGGCGCGTGATGACGGCCTGTGCTACGGCGTCCGGCGAGTTCACGAGGAAGTCGTTCGCCGACCCACCGAAGACGTAGTCACCGTCAGCGTCGAGTTTTCGGTAGCGCATGGGTGTCTCAGTTGACGTTGCCGCTGTTGCCTGGGCCCGGCTGGACGCCGTTGTGCGTGTGCGAATCGTCGATGCGCTTGCCGTTGGCGGTCAGCGTGCCGATGAAGTTGATCGTGCCGGTGATCACCGCGGCTGCGCCGCTCGTCGCGCTGCCGATCAGGCCGGCCAGGAACGTGAAGACGCCTTCGACCGTGAGCGCTCCCGTGAACGTCGATTGGGGCGAATTCACCTTCACCGTCGGCGCGTCGATCTCGAGGCCGCCAGGCGCAACGAACTTCAGCGTGCCGGCCGCCGGGTTCAGGTCGACGTATGTCGCGCCGTCGTCGCTACGCAGCTGCGCGGACGTCGCGCTGATGCCTGGCAGCGCGCGCGGGCGCGAGCGCACGCCTACCAGCGCGAACCCATCAGCGAGCGAATGCGCCCTCGGTTCGGCCTGCTCCTGTACGCCTCCCGACTGCCACCATGCGTCGATGCAGCGCGAGGCAAACACGACCAGGCACTCGTCGCCGGCGGCGATCGGGAACGTCGCCGTCACGCCGCCGCCGCCCTGCCAGACGACCGGGCAGTCTGTCAGCAGGGGGAATGGCGACGTGCTGACCGTGCCGTCCTCGTTTCGAATCGAGTCCTTCGTGCCCAATTGCACGACTACCGTCATCGTGGCCCGGTCAAACGATTCCACCGTACCCGGGAGCGCCGTCCAGACTTCGGTTAATCTTGCACCGATGGCATGCTTCAACGCCTCCAACTCGTCGTCGGTTCGTTCGCGTCTATCCATGGGGAATCACAATGAAAAAAATCGTTTTGCTGGCGATGCTGGTATCAGGAGCTGCATCGGCACAAGATGCGTATGTAATGTTTAAAGGATCACCGACGACAGAAATTGTGTCAGCAGATCGCTACATCTACGTTCTATTTAAAAACAAGCCTTGCAAACTTCCGATCGCGGACGCGCCTTACATGCACAAGGCAGCGATATTCAATACGGCAAACCCGGATATTGGGTGCTGGGGTAAAACGCTCGATGCAAGCAACGCAGAGGTGTTGATCATCGGTCCGTACGGGCACAAGAGCACTGCCGCATTAACAGAGTTTTACTCAGCAACCCTAGACAAGGATGGGACCGGTCACGTCAAGGGTCGAGCGATGAGCTTTGATGAATATTTCAGCAACATCAAAAAATCACAACATCGCTCGGATTAACCGAATCTCTTGATCGCGTTCTCGGGCTGGACCACCAAATTATCTGTAATCGATCTGGCTACCGACGTTGCATCCGTGGCGAGGCATAGCGCCTCGCTATGCCACTCGTTCCCGCGCGTATCGCCACGATGGTTTACCGACATCAGGTAATAAAATCCATCTGAATCGATTTTATTTTCCAACTGCACTCGACTTTGATCAGCTTGCTGGTTGATATTCAAGCTGTACTGATACTGCTGAATACTGGCATTGTTGAGGTGAACCAAGCCGCCGATCTTCAGGCTCGGATTCAGCAGCGTCTGGAAGCTGATGCCGTTGATCATCTGCACCGGCCAGCCCACCATGCCGGTCTTCGAGTTGATCTCAGGGATGTCGTACGGTGCATACGACGTTTCCGGGATCATGATCACCTTGCCGTCCTGGATGCTCCAGACCGTCTGCGTTGCGCGCGCGATGCTGCGGAGCACGTCCCGCGCCAGGTTGAAGATCGGCTTCCCGCGCGGTAGTGGGTTGCTCGGAAGAGGCGCGATATACCCCGCTGTGACGCCATATGGGGACATTGCCTGCAGCGCGGCGTTGACCTGATCTTGATACGTCGAGCCAGCGGCGAGCGTCTGGATCACTTTCGCAAAGCAATAGGCCGAATCGCCATCCGCCGCAAGCACGTTCAGGAATGTGTCGGTCGGGTTGTCCCGGCCACGCCATACCTGCTTGATCTGTCCGTCGAAGATGATCGAGAAGTTGCCCGGATAGCCGGCCTGGATCACCATGCGCGTGAACTCTTTCTCGACGCGCTTCGACGTGTTATCCGACAGGTTGTAGATCTGGACGAGCGCGGAATTCGGCGTCTCCCGATCGCCGCGCTTGATGTCGAACTTGACTCGCAGCTCCGAGAAGTCGAGTGCATCGCCTGCATCCTGACCGATGATGAGCGAAAACTTCCGTCCAAACTGTTCAGCCATCAGTCTGTCACCCAGAAAAGATGCGAGCCGATGCCAAGGTCATCGAACGTCGGCACGTCGTCCGGATCTGCCGAGCCCTGCACCCATAAACGGCCACCGAAACCGAGATACGAGTACTGCCCGAGTAGGTCGGTCCCCGTCACCAACGGTATGCCGCTGACCAGCGGATTGCCGCTCGCATCCGCGACATCGAGAATCCAGCCAGTTCCCCCGGCGTCGCGATATTGAACCTTCATCTGGTAGTCGATTCCGCTCAGCGTGATCCTGAACGTCTGGGGGTCCGCAGTGAGCGGGATTTTGAGATACGTCGCCATCATTGCATCCATGTGCTGGCGGGAACCGATCCTCCCGGCGCCGGCGTTGCAGGCGCGGCGGACTTCACGCCGGCGTTCTGCGTCTCGGCCGTGGCGGCCGGGTTCGCCTGGTCGTCGCGCGGTGGCAGCTTCGTCGCCTGCGTGCTCACGATGGTCACCTGCTTCAGTGTCGCGGTAACCATCAGCGCGGCGCTCGTCTTCCGATCAGTGACGGTCGACAGCCCCTGAATCAGCATATTCGAGTACTTCCGGCGCGTCGTGACGACGTCGATCCGCTCGCGGTTCGCCTGCAACTGCAGCAGCTTGCTGTAGATCGCATCGACGTACGTGCCGGTCGCCATCGAGTTCGCGCCCTTCGGATCGAACGAGACGACCGCCGCGCCGAGCAGTGCCGAGTAGTCGGCATTGCTCCAGCCGCATTTGATGATGAGCTCGCGCGGCCGCATGTACGCATGGTCGTTGATAGGTGCGCCATCCTCGACCGGCTGCTCGGTGATCATGAGGTTGTCGCTGTACACCTCCTCGACAATGGCCGAAATCGTGATGCTGCCGATCTTCTTGCTGCCGACCAGCGTGACGTCGAGGATGTCAGAGATACTCGTCATCCGCTCAGCCCTCCCGCGTATCGGATCGTCTCGTTGGCCACGTTCTGCTGCTCGCGCGCCACCGACCGAGCGGTAGCATCCGGGTCGGCGCTGCCGCGCACCTCGATCCGCACATCCTGCTTCACCTCGATGTGCGTCTGGCTATTACGATCGCCAGGCGACAGCGGCGTCCACTGCGAACCCTGCAGCATGCCACCCATGATCTTCTTCAGCTTGCTCCCGTACTTCGGGTCGGTCGCGTACACGCCGGTCAGAGCGTCCGCGAACGCGAACGGATCATCTCGATGAGCGCGAGCGTTGGCGTACGGCTTACCATTCGCGAGCAGCCGCGCGTGCGCGGAAAACGCATCCGCCAACGAGTCGTAGTCGGCGAAGCGCTGCACCATCTTGACGCGCTTTCCGTTGATCACTTCGTGCGTCACGACATCGGTGCCGGCTTCTCCTGCGCGAGCTTTGATGCCGAAGGGGTTGTTCTTCCCCGACATCTTCTTGCCCCAACCGCTCTCCTGAGCCCACTGAGCGAACGTAACGAGCGCGGGGATACCCGATCGTGCTTCGGATTCCTTCGACGCGGCGATCGCATCAGCAATGCGCTGTGCGGCAGTACTCAGCGGTGCATTCGCGGCCGCCGGTTGACCCGCCGCTACCGGCGGTGCCGCGTGCTGCGCCGGCCCGGGAGAAGCCGGCGCAGCAGGTTGGGACGGCGCCGGCGCTGCGGGTGCCGGCCCATCAATCGTCGGCCCTAGCGCTTGCCGACGCTTCAGCTCTTCGTCCTCGCCTCGGTTCAGCCCTTCGCTATGGAAAAGCAGGCCGAGCGCACCGGCTCGGCCGAGAAGACGGCCGCCCCACGGCAACAACCGCGACAGCAGGCCGGCGCGCCCCGCCGCTGCGGCGGCCCCGGTGGCTGCTGCGCCCGCCTCCGTAGCGGCGGCTCCAGTGGCAGCCGTTCCTGCAGCGGTTGCGGCGGCGGATTCGGCGGCCGCGGCTGCAGCTGTTGCTGCCGCCTTCTCGACACCGACGCCCAGTGCGCGCCCGACTGCCGCCTGCACCGCCTTCTGCGCACCCATATACGTGAGCAGACCGCCGCCCAGTGCCGCACCAGTTTCGATACCGAACGTACCGACTGTACCGAACGTGCCTTCCATTCCGCTCTGCATATGGCGCAGCGCGCTCATCAAGCTGTGGCCACCGTTGTTGGCTGTATCGACACCGCTGTCCCGGTAGTCGCCTTTCGCGCGATCGTACGACGCTTGGTACTCGGAATCACGCATCCCGAGCATGTAGTTCTCGTCGATGCCGAGCTGCTGCGCGTACTGCGCACCGAACCATGCCGGCTTCTTCGCCATCGCCTTGCCGATGTCGTTGACGATGTCGACGGTGTCGCGCAGCTGCCCATTCGCGTCGCGCGTCTGCACGCCGAGGGAGCCGATATAGCTCTCGCCGGCCGGATTGTTGCGCATGAAACGCGCAACGTTCTCGATGCTGCTCTGCGCCTGGTCGGCGCTCACGCCAACGTCCTGAGCTGCGTTCGCGACGGCCTTCAGGCTGCTCGCCGCAGCGCCGGTCCGGCGAGACGCGAAGTGCAGGTTCTCCAGCTTCTGGGCGAAGTCGACCGTACGCGCCGCGACGAACGCGGTCGCTCCAACGAACGCCGCAGCCATCGTGATCGCCGACTTCCCGGCTTTCACTTGCGCCTTGTCGAGCTCCTCCGTCTTCTTCGTCGCGCCCTCGACGCCATCCCGGAATTTCTTCTCCGAATCGACATCGATCTTGAAGCCCAGTGCGACGAGGAATTCGCGGATGACGGACGATTCAGCCATGCTTCTGTTCCTGTCTGCGGCGCGCGGCCGCCTCGTTGTCAGCGCGCACCGCAATCGCGTCGTTCATCAGCGCGATGTCGGCAAGGCCGAGAGTGCAATCGAGCAGCGACTCGTATTTGCACCAGCCGCGTGCGACCGGCTCGAGCAGCCAGTCCTCGCCGCCGGGCAGCGACCTTATCCAGCTGGTGTCGCCTCGCTCGGGCTGCTCGCCAGACCGGTAAGCAGCCCTTGAATAAAAGGCCCGAGGTTCTCCATGATCACGTAGCCGGTGAGCGTCAGCATCGTACCCATGTCGATGTCATCGAACATGCACACGTCCTGCGTCGGCGACCAGACGCGAGCCCACACGGCGCCATGGTACCTCTCGACAACGCGCATGCAGGCACCGACAACGTACTCCGCGTCGTCGTCCTTCATGCCCGAGAGCGCCTCCATGACCGGCTCGATCGAGGTCGCGAGCAGCTTCAGGTTCTTCGTGAGCGGCACATCGGACGTCTGCAGATCGAGATATGACCTGATCAGCGGAGGCAGCACGGTCGCAATGCGACGGCTCACGTGGAACTGCCGCATCGCGTCCATCTTGCCGAGCTGGTACCGCTGGCCGCCGATTTCCTTTTCCGTCGCCATGGTCAGTACGCCCCGAGCAGGCTGTCGATCTTGATCGAATCGAAGATCCACTCGACGATGTCGCCGTCCTTCGCGTAGCGCAGGTCCGGCGCCTTCTTGAACGCGCAGCTGCGCGCCGTGATGACGTCGCCGGCGGCTGTCTGCGAGACCTCGATCAGGTTCTTGCCCCAGAGGGCGCTCGACAGCGACTGCGCGTCGTACATCGCCATCAGCTTGGCGTTGACGGGCGCGGTCTTCAGGTAGCGCAGCGTCACCTGGCCGGACTTGTCGGCGTGCAGGCTGTGCATGCCTTCGCCGTCGGAACCGATGGTCATCGTGTTCTTGTCGCCGGCGCGCGTGATCACGATGCCTTCCTCGGCCGTGGCTTCGCCATAGCCAAGCGAGAACACGCCCGTCGGCCCGACGATCGTCGCCGTGACGTCCACAAAGCTGTAGGTGCTCATGGTGTTTTTCTTCCTTTACCGGTTGACGGTGAGCGCGATGTCGACGTCGCCGATCGCGCCCGCCTCCTTCGCCGCGACCTGGAACGATACGGACTTGCGGGCCTCGCGATCCGCCTGCGATTGCGACGAGATCGGCGGTGCATACACGTAGTAGCCCTTCGACAGCGTCTGCCCCTGCACGATGGCGCCGAAGCCGGACGAGTTCCAGACGCCCGGCGCAAGGTAGCCGTTCGTCACGGCCTGGTCGCATACCGACGAGATGGCGCCGGCGATCAGCGCGTTGCCCGCGTCCGTCTGCGGGATCTTCGTCGGGCTCTGGTACTGCAGGTTGTAGACCGCCGTCTGGACCGCGTTCTTGAACCAGATCGCGTTGTAAATCGAGTCGACGAAGATGCCGCTCGGCGTGACGCCGTACTGCACGATCGCGGTGTTGTTCTGGTACGCGGCGAATACGTTGCAGTTCTTCGCCTGCAGCGCGTTGGCCTGCGACGTCGACAGAGTTTCCGCGACGATGCCCGGCTCCTGCTTGTAGTCCATCGTGATCGTCGTGCTGTTGCCGTTGAAATCGACGGTCAGCAGACGGCCGAGGAACGAGCTGATCGCGTACGGGCTCGCGCTCGAGTACTGGATCGCCGAGTACTGGTAGTTGAGCGCTTTCAGGCGGCTGGCCAGATCGGTCGTCACGGTCGGATCCAGCGTCTGCGGGTTCTGGGTCGTGATCCCGTAGATGTGCGCCTGGTCGGCCTCGATCATTGCCGCAACAGCGACGTGCTGGTCGTCCGTCACCGCCGTGTCCGCGAACTCGATCCCGAGGAACTTGTTCGCGAAGCGGTCGAGGAAGATCGCGACCGCCGCCGTCGGCAGCTCGGCCGAAATGCCGTTCACTGGTGCCGATGCGAGCCCACTCGTCAGGCCGAGCATCGCAGACACGTCGGTGCCGGACCCGGGCGCGGTCGCGTAGCTGACCGTCGACGCGGCGACGCCGCCGGCGAGCGTAGCGCCCGACAGCGTGATGGCGGTGCTCGACTTCGCCAGCGTGATCGCGTTTCCAGCGTTGCCCACTGCGATCGCGGTCACCGTCGTGACGGCGCCGGTCGTCGAGTAGCTGCACTGGGACAGGTTCGCGTCGGTCGACGCGGCGAGGAACGCCTGCAGGTTGGATGCCGTCGCCGCAGCGTTGGCGCCGATCAGCACCTGGCTGCCCGTCGGCGCCGACGCGACGAACGTCACGGCGGTCCCGTTGATGGTGACCGTGTCGTTCGCCGCGGGATTCGCCGTCAGCGTGATGGTGCCGCTCGCTGCGGCGCCGACGCCGCTCGACTTGCTCGTCACCTGGAACTGGCTGCCGGTCCACACGACCGTCGCATACGATGCGAGCGCCGCCTGCACGATTGCGGCCACACCATTCAGGTTCGCGGCGGCGGAGAAGTTCAGCGCGGTCAGGTTGCGCGCCGTTCCGTCGATCGTGATGTTGAAGGCGCCATTCGTGATCGCTTGCCACTGCGCGAGCGCCTGCTGCGCCGCCGACAGCGCACCACCGCGCAGCGAGCCGGACGTCGCGGTCTTCGCCCAGCGGCCGATGCATAGGCTCTGCGGCTGCGGCGTCTGGCCGAAATACAGCTGAGCAGCCAGATATTCCGGATCGACCGTGCTGTAATCGGCACCCACAGCGGTGAGACCCGTGTACGAGCGCATCCGCTCGTTCGTGTCGATCACCGTCGATGCGCCCAGAATGAGCGCGGTGTTCAGGTTCGCGCCCTGCGCCGCGAGCGCCGCGAGGCTGAGCATCACGTTGATGCGGCGCGATACCGGCAGTCCGTTGGACATGCTGATCCCCTACAGGTTGACGTTTATGGTGGATGTGATCGGCGGCGACGCGTCTGTCGTCGTCGACGCCTGCACGGACTTCAGGTTCAGGACCGCGTAGGTGCGCGTGACCTTGCGGCGCAGCTTCACGGTCATGTCATAACGCCGCACCCATTGCTGGTTGACCAGGTCCGGTGCCGCGCGGATCTCGGAAACGCCTACGAACGCCATGTCGAGCAGTTGGAGCTGCTCGCGGTTCTGCGGGAGCGATAGCCCGTCGGCCAGGCGCTGCGCATAGCCCTTGGCCTGCGGGCCGTAGAACGTGCAGAGCACGTCGAGATCCTGATGGCGGATATACGTGTCGCTGCCCTCGTTCGCGCCGTTGTGCACGATCGCCGGGCTCGCGTCAGGTGTCTGGGTCTGGATGCCGAACGCACACCAGTTGATGCTCGGCTCGGGCTGCTTCGCGACGACCGGCTGCCAGCGTGGCCGCACGAGGTCCGGCGCCAGCGCCGTGACGCCCGCGACTAGGTCGTGCACCAGGTCGTCGAGGGCATCATCCTCGTCCGGCGGCGTATCGACGGCTGGCGCCAGGTATCCGCCGGTCGAGCTGTCGGTCATGGGGTCATCCGGAGAGAGGTTTCAGGTCGCACGTCGCGCAGACGAAGCCGCGGCCGAAGTGCGAGTAGTCGTTCACGTTGACGACGGTGTAGGTGCGGCCGGCCCAGACGATCTCGTCAGCGTCCTGCCCGGCGCTGCCGTCTGACAACCGGAACATCGTGTGCAGCGTGATCGAGCCGATAATCCGGCTGCCATCGGCGTTCCGGTGCAGGATGTCGCCCTTGTCGCTCGTCACGACGGCGGCAAAGGTGGCCGTGGTCGGCGTGTTGTGCCCGCGACCTTTTCCGTCCGTGATCTGCGTCATGCGATTGCAGAGCAGGCCGGTATCCATGAAATCGGGATCGAGCAGTACTTCGGTAACGTCGAGGAAAGCCATGCGCTACCCCTTCTTGCGGATCACATAAGTGATCGAATTGCGGTACTGGCCGGTGTCGACCAGCGTGTTCTCGCGCGTGATGCCACGCCGGCGCCGCGCTTCGAGCGTCGATTCAGCCAGTTCGGGGGCGATATTGCTGTTGACCTTCGCGCGCACGCCATTTTGCCCGGCGAGGCCGGCCAGCTTCAGCCTGCGCTCGACCTGTTCGAGATCGCCGTTGAGCGCCGCTTCGACGCCCTTCTGCAGCTGCGGCTCGAACTTCGGCCGCGCGTCCTGCACGCCCGGCACCAGGTGCTGGCGCGCCGGTATGTTGTTGGCCGGCGAGCCATTTTCCATGATGTAGCCGATCTCGGCGTTGCTGAGCGGCTCGCCTTCGCCCTTCCGGCCGGCGGTGCTGTCGGGCACGCCGACGAGCACCTCCTTCTGCACGAGCCCACTGATCGACTTCAGCACCTCGTCGAGGCGGTCGATTCTCATGCTGCTCATGGGATTCTCCCGACGGGCAGCGGCAGCGTTACAGCTGAATGCCGCCCGAGCCCATCATCAGCGCGAGGCTGAGATAACGGACGCCGTACATCGTGGCGTTCCAGAAACCACCGTCCTTGATGGCGACGGCCGCGGTGTCGTAGCTCGCGCTCACCTTGTCGACAGCCTTCGATGACTGCGGGCCGGTCACCTGACCGGGTACACCGCCGACCGCCGCCGTCTTCTGGTCCTTCAACGCGAGTGCGAGATGGTGCGCAGTGACCAGCGCGACGCCCAGATCAGTCAGCTCGCCCCAGCGATCAGCGTTGACGAGCGAGACCGCCACCGTCAGCCAGAACTGCACGAGCGGATCCGGATACGTAGTTGCGTCGAACTCGGGGAACGATTGTCGGAACTGGGTGATATCCACGTGTCACCTTGCCAATAAGCGGATTCCCGGCGCGCGCCAGCATAGCGCGGCGCCGGTAGGCCATTATGCCTTCTTCCCGCTGCCGGACTTCTGGGTCGCGCCGTCAGCGCCACCATCCTTCGCGGCCGCCGCTGCGTCCTTCTGGGTTGCCTCGAAGGCGGCGACACGCGTGGCGAGATCCTGCTCGCTCGTCGCAACCGCAGCTTCGCGTGCGTCGAGCGCCGCCGCGCGGTCGTCCAGACCCTTGCCGAACCCGTCGAGCTCGGCGCGCAGCTTGTCCAAGCGATCCGACTCGGCCTGAAGATCGGCCTTCGCCGCTGCCAGCGCCGCAGCCTGATCCGCCGCCCCGTCTTGCGAGCCGTTCGAATCGCCGGATTTCTCCGGCAGCGGGCCGGTGTGCGCCTTCGCGTACCAGTGGTCGGCGATGAAGCTCTCGACCTCCTGCACGCCAGCCTCGACGCGCCGGATAACTTCCTCGCCCTCGTGGATGAGCCGGATCGTGAATGCCGTCAGAACGTTGATCTTCTCCATTTCAGATCCCGTCCCGGTAAGCAGCCGTCGTACCGTAGCGCCATTCGACCTGACCGATCCGCGACCAGTAGGTCGTGATCTGATAGAGCGAGCGGTACTCGAGCGGCGTGCGCTGCAGGTCCGTCATCGGGAACTGGACATACTTCTTGTCGCTGTTATAGGCGACCATCCGATCCACAGTGTTGAGCTGGCCCTGCGTGCCGCCCGCGCCGGCGCCGATCAGCCACTTCAGCTCGAGGATCTCCAGCGGCGTGCCCTGCTGCGTGCAGATATTGTTCTCGAGCAGATAGGTCAGGATCGACTTGCTGCCGGCGTTGCTGATGATGCGCGATGCGATACCCCCGAGCGTCGCCGGCGGAAGCATCAGGCGATTGGGTTTCACTTTCCAGCCGGTTGCCTGCCACGCCGACGTCAGGATTTCATTGACGTCCTTCAGGATTTCGTCCGGCGTCTTCGTGTTCCACTGCGGCGTGCCGGCCGCGCCGTTCGCAACGTTCGAAACGCTGCCGACGGCGCCGATCGAGTTCACCAGGCCGGTGAAGTTCAGTTGCGGATCGCCGTAGTAGACGATCTGGTCGAGGTCCATGTTGCGCTTCATGTTCATGGCTTCGACTTTCTGGGAGTCGATCGGCATGCCAAGGGCCTGCGACTTCACGAGCTCGGGCACCGTGTACTTGACCTCGGCACCCCACAGGCGCATCGGCTGCGGCGTCTTGCCGATGTCGACCGACGGGCCAGCGATCGCATTGCCCTCGTTCGAGATCCAGTTCAGGCCGTTCGGGTTGATACCGCCGCTCATCCCGAACGCCGAGTTCGTGAATGACGCGACTTCGTCGGCCGCCGACACGTCGCTGCGGATGTAGATGTCGCGCGACCACGTGTACTCGACGAGCGGCTCGTTGAGCGTCTGGTCGAGGCGTTCGAGCTGGCCGACGAGGAATGCGCCGGTCGAGTCGATCGTCTGGCGATCGTAGGTGTACTGCTGGTCCTGCGTACGCGCGCGGATCAGCCGGCGCGTCGCATCCGCGACGGCCGCCGACATCGGGATCGAGGCCCCGGCCCGGCGCAGGTGCTTCAGTTCGGACATGTCCATGTAATGGCTCCAGAAATGCAAAAGCCCCGCGATTGCGGGGCTTCGGGTGCAGCGCTGTTCAGCGCCGGATCAGATGTTGACGGCGATCTCGACGATGCCGTATGCGTCGGCCGGGCCGGTGAAGTACCAGTTCGCCGGCATCGCGACGGTGTTCGTGCCGTCGGCTGCCGCTTCGAAACCACCGAGCGGCTTGCCGGCGGCCGCTGCCGCGACGCGCACGTACACCGTACCGTTCTTCGTGGCCGGCGCGGTGCCGCCGAGCGCGACGTTCTCGTAGCCGCGCTTCAGAATGTCGGTTACGCCGCTCGTCGGCGGCGTCGACGTCCCGAGAGGATCCGTGCCGTTGCCCTGGATCGGATACGCGCGCAGGTTCACGCCGTAGACGAGCGCTGCCGTGTCGGCCGCGTTGTTGATCGGCTGGATCTTGCCGTTCACCATCTTCACGGGAACGCCGAACGCCGTCGGCGCCGCCGCCGGGTCGATCAGCTGCGTCTCGATCGTGGCGACTTCGGCGCGCTGGAGGTCACCGGCGAAGCCCGCCGGCATGCGGTACTGATAGGCTTGATACGATGGCATGTCGGCTCCTTACTTGCGGACCTTCCAGAATTCCGCGTGGATTGCGTTGATGTCTTTCCGCTCGGCTTGAGCGGAATCGTTCGTCCGGCGCTGCGAGACGCCGGAGTTCTTGCTGCGCACGACCTCCGACGCTGCGTTGAAGAACGCCGCGACGGAATCGCAGGTCATGCTGGCCACGTTCGCGCCGCCGACCACCGACTTGACCAGCTCGGCGTTCTCGTTGTCCAGCGCGGCGCGCAGCGCGCGGCGGCGCAGCACGCAGAGGGCGTCGACCGTCTTCTTTCGCGCGACCTTCGCGTCGAACGTCGGCAGTCGCACGCCCGGGGCGAGGATCTCGGCGCGCGAGAGCGCGTCCTGAAACTGGTCACGCAGCGCGGTGCTGTCGCCGGTACGCGCGCCGGTCTTGTCGTCGTCGCCCTCGCCGGAGCCGTCGTCCGTCGTACCGGTACCGAGCAGGTCATCGTCGTCCGCGTCGCCGGTCTGCGTGCCGCCGCCTTCGAGCTTCGTCACGCGATCGGCGAGCGCATCGATCTTGCCGTTGGTGGCCTGGATCGCATCGAGCACCTGCTTCAGCGGATCGCCTTCACCGCCGCCCGCGCCTTCGTCGCCTGTCGCGGAGACAGCCGCCTTCGGATCGACGCCGGTGCCGGGCATGTGGATGTGAATCTGGGGTTGGCCGTCGCCACCCTCGCCGCCTTCGTCGCCGGACATCTCGCTCGCGACCTTCTCGAACGCTTCGGAATCGCGCGTCATGAACGCCTTGCGCAACGCGTCGACGAACTTGGAGCCTTTCTTGGTTGCCATGCTTGCATCTCCTGTCGGGAGTAGGTTGGAACTGCTATCCCCGATCGAACACACGGGGCCACAGCGGGCGCTTTTCACGAGGGCGACGTGGTTGCCCACGATCACCACCTGTCGCGCCCGCCCAGGCGCAATCTGTTCGTAGTCGGCGTCGTAACCGTTGCTGACCTGTGCAAGCACCTTGAGCTGCACGAGGCGAATGGCTTCTGCATCGAAAATCAGCAGATCGGCCAGCATCAGATCGGACTGGTCGCCTTCACCGCGTCGAACGTTCATCACGAAGCCGACGACGACCGATTTGAAGTTCGCCGGCGTCACGAAGTCCGGCGGATGGTCGATCGTGATCGGCTTGCCTTCGAAGCTGGCGAGCGTCTCGGGGGCGAACAGCACCTCGGCGGTCCGCTCGGCGACGATGACGCCGTCCTTCGCCTCGATCTCGGGCAGCTCGAAGTAGGCGTAGTCCTGCGCGCCGACGCGCGCGATCGGCACACCCTCGCAGAGCAGGAAACCTTCCGGCGTGATCGACTGCCGCTCGCCGAGCTGCTCGGTCGCGTACACGCCCGACGCGGTGATGCCGTCGCGCGTGTGCGCGCGGGCGCGCGGCGCATGCGCGCCGCAGGTGCACGCGTGGTCAGTGGTGAAAATGCGCATATCAGTCTTCGATGCTGGTTCGGACACCGCGCGCGATGACGCCGCGGACTCGCTCGTAGTCGGGTTCAGTGCGCGTGAGCCGGCACCAGACCGCCAGGGATCTGGCGTACAGCGGCAACCACCATGTGGTGCGCACTCGCACGCGCAACGTCGTTCGATGTGTCGGCATGCTCAGTCCACCCAGTCAGGAATCTCGACCGTCTGTCCCGCGAGTTCATGTGTGCAGTCGCCGCAGAACTGAATGCGGCCGTCAGTGATGAAGGAATGGCAGACGTTCTGCCGGTCGACGGGGCCGGGCCACGACACGAGGATCGACGCCGACAACGTCGGGGCATCCACGCTGCCGTTCCAACTCCATCGCGCCGGGTTCGGCGAATCGCAGCCATGCGGATAGACGACGTGCAGCTCACCGCACGGACACTCGAACAGCAACGATCCGCTGCTGTCCCGTTTCATCTTCGCCATATCAGTCCGTCGGAAGCACGACTTCGGCCCAGCACCGGCAGTTGTAGATGCAGCCCGGATGGGCACGCGCCCCCGATCGCTTATCCGCGACCGGCGGCTTGTCCCATGTGAAAAACTTGCCTTCCAGCTCGCGATGGTCCTCGCGGACGTCCGAGTCGCCGGACGTCCGCCAGAAGTAACCGGGGCTGCCGACGTCGAGCGCGCGCGCCTCGGTGAGCGTCGCGGCAGTTCGACTGACCTCGGTTCTCGCGATCGTGTCGGCCCGGCTCTTCGCGACCTGCCCGGACTCCTGAATCGCCTTCGAGATCTGCGCAGCGCGCGCGCCGTCGACGATTCCTTCCAGCGTCAGCCGGTGCACACGCTTGGCCGCGTCGAGCGGGATGGACTTGATCAGCCGCACCTGCTCGGACAGGAGCGCGCGCATCGTCTCGCCAGTGGCCGCGCCGCGGATTTCTTCGCGTAGCGCGCGCGACATGTCGGCGGCCTGCTTCATCCACATCTGCTCGTCGCGCCGGTTCAGGTCGGCGATCATCCGCGCCGCGGTAGCCTCGGCCCAAGGCGCGAGCGCCTCGGCGTACCGCCGCAGCAGTTCCTCGATCGTCGGCGCGTATGACGCGTCATCAGCCGGAAAGCCGTTCACGAGCACGCCGACCTGATGGGCGATCTTTCGCAACTGGCTACCGTACTGCCGCTCGGCGCCGCTCAGCCGAACCGGGTTCTTGCGCCGATCGCGCTTTCGATCGAGCGTGAGAATCATTAGTCGTGTGCCTTCACGAGCGGCTCTCGATGTAGCGATTCAATCTCGTTCGCGTAAACCCATTCGGTGTGCCGGCAGCTGTCTACCCAGAAACAGACGCGATATTGGATGCCATCGAAGCTGTCCATGATGGCGTCGATGCGGGCATGGATGCCGGCCTCGACGATGTGCACGGTTTGCCCCAGATGAAAGCCGAAGTCACGTTTCGACATTTGCTTGCCCACAATGATGTAGATCCCCGAGCTCACCGGCGTCGGAAAAGCCTGCGAAGCAGAGAATCGTTCGTGCGCGCGCCCGCGCCCGGCGCCGGGCCGAGCGGAAGCGTCGGATCAATGCCCGGCGGGTCCTCGCCCTCTTCGTCGCGCTCGGCCTGCTTGATCGCTTCGTCAGGGATGTCTCCGAACATGCCGGTGTCAGGTGACGACGCCTTCAGCTCGCGCATGCCCTGGCTGCGCGGGATCAAGTCGGCGTCCACGGCCTTCGTCACCGAGTCGACCGTCTTGTTGCCGATCTCCGCCTTCTCCGCGGCCGACATCTCCTGCAGCGGGTTGAACTCGTACGAGAAGTCCTCGGGGAGCGGCTGGCCGATTTCCGACCGGCACATCACGTCGAGCAGCCCGTGCAGCGGGTTGCGCAGCCGACGCTCCTGACGCGTGTGCACCTTCTCGTGATACAGCAGGCGCGACCCTTCGCCGGTGTCGCTCAAGCCGGCCGGTTGCTGGCCGAAGAGGCGATCGAGCGGAATGCCGGTCGCCCCGCTGAGCTGCATTGCGAACTGGAGCATCACGTCGGACAGCCCGCTGAACGAGTACTGGTGCGTCTCGAACTTGTCGGTCGTATCGATGAGGGTTAGCCCCTCGTTGGACTGCGCGAGCCGGATGTTTTCGATCTGCTTCAGCAGGCCGTTCAGCGCCGGGCCGCCGGCCGCGATGATCTCGCGCAGCTTCTCGACGCTCAGCGTGCGCAGATGCGCCTTGTAGACGAGCTGCCCGGCGCCGACCGTCGCACTGTCGAATGCGATGAGCCGATCCCACATCGGCTCGAGGATCGACAACCCCCAGCCGTTCTCGCTGATGCGCTGGTAGAACGGCAGTGCTTCGCCGTCCATTCGCAGCACGCGCGAGTGGTGAATACGCCCCTGCGGCAATCCGATCGTCGTCGGCAGCACGTCGTAGTACTTCGGCATGCCGAGATCGGGACCGAACTCGGTCACGACTTCGCCGACCGGCGGCGCAACCATCCAGCGGTCAAGCACGAGCAGGCCCTTGAACTGGCCTTTCCCGATCGTCTCGCGCCGAAGAGGCTGCGACATGTCCTGGCCGTCGATCAGCATCACCGCGATCGCACCGCCGTACAACTGCGCCCACTTGCCGGTGTCGCAGAGCTGGTCCCAGATTGCCTTGCGCGTCAGTGCCGTCTCCATCTTCGACACGTCGGTCGGATCGAGCCCGGACATCTCGATGCCCTTACGGGTCATGTCCTCCGGGATCGCGTCCACCGCGGCACGCACGATCCACGATCCGCGATAGGCCGCTTCCAGCCAGACGCGGTTGCGGCTCTGGTACGTGAGCGTGTACTGCGAGGCCGACGACTGATTGTCGGCGCCCCAGCCCAGCCGAGCTTCGAAGTTGGCGAAAGAGTCGACCGTGCGATGGGCGTGCGTCGTCGCCGGCGCGCGCGGCGGCCGCGTCTGTTGCTTCCGTTTCGACATTCCGGGAAATCCTGTCGTGCTCAACCGGCAAGCCGCTCCCAGACCGACAGGTCTTTCGCGCCCCCCAGCATGTCGTTGATTGCGTCGACCATCGGGTCAATCTGGTCGTCGTGCTTGTGCGTGTCGTCAGCCGTGAACGAGTCGCACTCGGTGACGAAGTCGCTGACCCAGTCGGCCTCATAGGGGATCGCGACGTTGCCGGAGTCGATATGGCTCACGACGTCCATCACACGCGTCAGCTTGTCCTTCACGCGCTCAATGCCATCGATCGGGATGCCGCCCTCGGCCTGAATGTCCTGAATCAGCCCGGTACCGCTGGACTTGTCTTCGACCTTCATCTGGCGCAGCGCCGGCGCGCCCGGGTCGTCGGCACCGATGGCCGCGTGCTTGTTCCAGAAGTCGATCGCGCGGCGCTTGAGCTCGGGCGCCTTCCACTTCCCGCGCACCAGGTCGATCAGGTACAGACGGTTGTCGTACCCGAGGCCCCAGCACTCGAACACGCTGTAGTCGTTCCGCTCAGCGGTCTTCTGCGCCGTGTCGGCGAAGATCTTCCGGTACTGCAACTGCGGCAGCGCGCCGTAGCGCAGGAACTTGCCGCTCTGAATAATCCCGCCGCCCAACGGCGACGGACGCTGCATGTACTGGCCATTGAACACGTACGCGTCGGCCTTCTCGGACGCGAGCAGATCCTGCAGCGGTTCTTTGTACGGCCAATAGCTGTACCGGCCGTCCGCGGCTCGCTCGTCGCACTCGACTCGGTCGCGGATGTGCGCCGGCAGCTTCGCGACGTACTCGTCGGTGATCAGCGCCGGGATCTCGATGAACTCCCAGTCGCCCGGAAGCTTGCCGGCCTTGATGAAGCCCGTCGGGTCCTCCTCGGCGAGCCGCTGCATGATCACGATGATCGGCGTGTCCGGATTCGCCTTCCGGCTCTTCACGGTCGACAGCAGCTTGCGGTTCGCCTTGTCGCGCGCAGTCTTGCTGTACGCGTCGTCGACCTTCAGCGGATCGTCGATGATGATCGCGCCCTGCCACCCCTCGGTCATGTGCCCGGCACGGAAGCCAGTGATCTGGCCGCCGAGCGAAGTGGCGTACACGCCGCCGGCCTTGCGGCCGTTGATCATCACGTTCCAGCGCTTCTTCGACTTCGCATCGTCGGCAATCGGAAGCGGCCATAACGCCTGAAACTCGCCGGATTCGACGATGTCGCGTGCCGTCTCGCTGTTAAGCAGCGCGAGGTCGTCCGAGTAGCTAATGTGCAGGAACCGCGCACGCGGGTTCAGTGCGAGGCCGCGCGCGATCAGGTTGATCGCGACCAGCTCAGTCTTCGACGAGCCCGGCGGCACGTTGATGACGACGTTCTTCAGCTTGCCGTCGATCACGCGCTGCACCGTGTCGGCGATCAGCACGTGGTGCCAATTGACGCGGAACTTGATCGCCTGCCGATGCTTGAAGAAGTACCGGCTGAAAAACAGGTGATCCCGCTCGCACTTCGCCTTCAGGACGGCCCACTCGATGGCGGGGTCAATACTCGTCTTCGAGTTTGGCGACGGCGTCTGCGACCTGCTTTTCATCGACGACGACCGTCCTATTCACGATTGGGCCGCCGTCCTCCCCGGTATGTTCGAGGCGGCGCCGGTTCGTGAACGCGTCGCCGGCCTCTTTCGCCGCCTGTTCGAGCAGCTGCGCCATCAACGGCAGGTTGCCGCGCTGCTCAGCCAACGCGACGGCGCGATCGAGCGCGCGCAGGCGCACGGCGCGGTGCGACACGCCGATACGCGACGTGTCGCTCAGGAACTCCGCTCTCGTCCGTTCGAAGATCTCCCGATACTTTTTGCTGAGCGCCGAACCAGCACGCTTCGTCGGGTCGTACCGCTCGCACTGCTGCGGCGATACCTCGACGCCGAACTCGTCACGCACGGCCTTCGCGGCGCGCGACGGCGTGTCGAAACAGGCGAGCGCCTGCGTGACGAACACCTTGATCGGTTCGGGAAGTGCTGCCATGGCGGAAAACGTTCAGGTTGCTATGCGGCCCGCAGGATGCAGGTGCCGCAGGCCCGAGCGATGTCGGCGTGGCCGACCTCGGGCGCGCGCTGGGCCGCGGCGACGAGCTTCGCGGTATCGCCCGCGCCGCCGGCCACGCCGTAGCGCCGGACAATGCCAACGAATTCCTCGACGTCGTGCCCACGGATGCCAAGCTTCGGCATGCCGTCCTTCGTGAAGGCCGGCGCGCCGAACGCGTCGAGGCGCTGGCCGACGTGATACAGCTCGTGTTCGACGAGCGCGCACCACTGCAGGTCGTTGCACTCGCGCGCGTAGTGCGCGTCGAGCGTGATCAGGAAGGCCGGAACGCGGCCGAACCATTCGAGGTACTGCTGCTCCTGTCGGGCGCGCTGCCAACCACCGGCGCGGATCATCACCTCTTCGCACTGGCCGACGACGCGACGCATCTGGCGCACGTTCTCGACGGCTGCCCAGAGGTAGGCGACATCAGCGTCGACCAGGTGCGCGTGATCAGGGTTGTGCAGCGGCGCGCCTTCGCGCAGGAGCGTCTCGTTCACCCACTCGGAAACGCCGTCGGCCGGCACGATGCGCCGGATCCAGTTCGAATCGCCGAACAGAATGTCGGGCGGCGCCGGCCGCGACGCGCCGGATTCTACGACGATCTTCGGCGGCTTTGGCATGGCGGTGATGGCGGAAACGAAAAAGCCCGCTGGCTTGTCGGCTCAGCGGGCTTTGGTCGCAACTCTGCAATTTGGCGAAAATCTACACCCTATCCGCCACATTTGCAAGGGGAATTTTCGTCGTACCCCTTACGCCTCAACGGCCTCCGCGATCGTCACGTTGTTTCGCACGAAAAGCGGTGTCAGCCGCTTTACGGCCTGCCGCTCCAGTTCTGCGAGGCGCTTCCGGATAGTCTGCGCGTTCCGCTCGAGCGTTCGAACCGTGATATGCGTTTCCTCTGCGATCGCTTGGTACGACAATCCGTCCTGACGCTGACGCGGCTGCGAGTGGGCCGCGATGAGTGCCATGATCGCATTGCCGTTCGTCAGCGAAAGCGACGGTCGCAGGTACGTCCGCATCTCGACGAGTGCCCGCTTCCACTCGGCCGCCGGCGGGATTCCCGGGTCCGCAGCGCGCGTGGCGCTCGCGGGGCGCGCCGGCATCCCGCAGGCATAGCGCAACCACACCGCGTTGCGTTCCGGCTTCAGCAGGTGATCGCGCACCGCGCCGACGACCATCGCGCACTGGGCCCGGATTTCGTCACCGCTCAGCCCGTCGAAGTTGATCGTGCCCGACGAGGTGCCGTACAGGTAGTCGAGGAATTCAGCTTGGCGCGTGCTGAGACGGCCGACCGATTCGAGGATCTGGATCAGCGCCAGGCGGAACTGCTGCTTCTGGCGTGGCGGCAGCGACGTCACGAGAAAGCTGACGTGCAGCGCCTGTTGCGTGTTCTCGAAGATGGCGATCACCGGCCACCCCGCGTCATCATGGCCAGCGCCTGGCGCGTGTTGAGCTCGGCCATGTAGCCCGTCAGGTTGCTGGTGAAGTCCGGCCGGATGCGCGTATCGACATGCGTGCCCGGCGAGCGGCTCGTGCCCGTGAGCGAGTACATCCGGCCGCGGCTCTCCGAATGGCAGTCGAGCCGCGCGAGCGCGACGTCGAGCGACAGCAGCTGGCGCACCGACGAGACGGGATGCTTCAGACGGCGCGCGAGGTCATTTGCCGAATACCGGACGCCGGGCTTCATCTTCCCGATCATCTCGTTGATTGTGAGTTTGCATTTTGCTTTCAAGGCCCCGCTCCTTATGCTGACTTCAAATTCAACTCGATCGCCTCGATGCGCACACCCGGCGTGCGCGCGTAGCGCTTCGACACCCAGAGGTCGACGACTTGGCCGTCGTCGACGTACACCACACCGTTCATGCCGTCCTTCAACGCCTTGACAACGTTGTCGGCGTCCGGCTTCTTCGTCGCGCCGATCGCGCCGGCGGCCGCCTCGTTCTGCCGCTTCATCGACCAGCTCGCCGGAATCGGCAGGCCGATGTGCACGATCAGGCGGATCGGGCCGGCGTACGGCGACGCGCTGCGCATCGCCTCGCGCGCGGCCATCTTCACGAGGTTCTCGTACCGCTCGGTCTTCTCGGGCGTGTAGGCCGTGACATGCGCGCCTCGGCGTGCGAACTTCGGGCGCCCCTTCGCGACCGGCGTCCCGGGAACGACGAACTCGACGCGCTGCGCGACCGGCGACGCCGTGATGAGGGATTGCTGCGTCATGCCCGCCACCCTTGCCAATGCCCGGGACGAACTGAAGCCTGCGAAGCCTGCCGGCGCAGATCGGCAGCCGCGCGCGGGCTCATGACGATCGTGCGTCCTTCGACGATGTACGACACGTCGGAAGTGCCGAAGAACTCGCGCATCCACCGGTTCAAATCGCTCACGAACTCGGCGGGCATCAGCTCGGCAAATCGCGGCGAAACGGTCATGCGCGGCACGTCAGCACACAGCGGCGACTCGATCACATCCATTCCCAAGACCCTCATGCCGTCACCTCGTCTTCGACGTCGTCGGTCACCGGCACACCGCTGATCGGGCGCAGGCAGCAATCCTGAGCCGTTCCTTCCGTGCCCATCTGGCCGTCGCCATATTTCGCCGGCCGAACGGTGCGCACGTTCCACGTCGGGCCAGAGAAGGCCGATGCCGCATGGTTGAACGACAAAACCTCGAAAATTCGCCCGTTGTTCTCGGGCATTTCCGATCGCACCATGACCGCCAAATCACCAGGTTTGCAGTTCATCGCCCTTCCCCCAGCAATGCGCCGGCCGAGACAGGGCCGGCAGTGTTGCGAAACGCGCGGTTGTGGTCGTCCCACCACGGGCCGTCGCCGGCCGCGTCGAACACGCGCAGCTTGAAATCGAACGGAGGTTCGTCGCGGTCCTGCTCGACGCCGAACGTGCTGCCGTGCTCGACAATGCCGGTCCACGAGCGCCACCAGTCGCCGACGGATCGCGTGCTGCCCGAGGGCTGCGCGGTGCGCGCGGCGAGCAGATCGCCGAGGATCATGTCGAGCAGGCCGACGTTCAGCGGCTGTCCGCTACTCTCGCGCTCACGTCGCTTACGGCCCGTGGCGATGGCCGCGCGCAGGTCGTCTGCCGTCACGCCGCGGCCTGGCCAGCTCGCCACTCGTGTGTCATCGGCGGCGAAGCCGACGCCCGACGAGCGAAGGAGTTCGACGAAAGCGGCGGCGGCGATCGGCGGTTCTTCCCCGTCTCCCTGTGCTGTGCCGCCGCCGCTTGCTGTGTTTACATCTCCCTCTCCCTCTCTCTTGCGATCGGGGGGCGAATCGGGGGGCGATTGCGTTGGTGATCGGGGGGCGATCGGATCGGGATCGCGCCGCGAATCGAATACGATCTCCCGGACCTGCTTTTTGCGCAGCCATTCGGATTGCGGGGCGATGGCTTTCAGGAGGTTCGCGGCCTCTACGATCTGCGCGCGCACGGCCACGGTGTCGACCTCGATACCCCAGCGCTTCGCATTGCCGGTGGTGCCGGACAAGCTGCTGGTCAGCTTCGAGACCCAGGCTTCGAGCACCTTCTCGGCGACGACCGGGTGATAGAGGCGGCCATCGGCACACTTCACCCAGCCACGCAGCGCGTGGTCCTTCACGCGCTTCCAGTTCTTCGCCTGCGACAGGTGGCCGAGCATGCGGTCGTCGGCCGGGAGGCTCGCTGCCGGGATCTGGTGCCAGCTCTCAAGCCACAACGTGATCGCGGCCGCGCGCTCGTCGCCGGTGCCGAGGATCCACGTCTCGGACGTCAACAGACGCTTCACCTCGAGCGGCATGAACGGGAAATCGCGGAGGTTGCAGTCCGCAGGGGTGAGAGGATTCGGGAGGTCGTTCATTGGGCTTCCCACAACAATTTCTGCCCACGCAGACATGCAGCGGTGTCGATGCGCGGTCGCGCGGGCGTGTTCCAGTTGCCGCCGCCGCGCTCGCCAACGAGACGCCATCCGGCACCCCGCAAACTGGCGCCGCTCTCGGCGGGCAACGTATATGTGATGAGCCGCGCGTAACCGAGCGCACGGGCCGCGCGCCACGCCGCGCCGTAGAGCGCAGAACACGCGTTGCGCGTGCTGTCGGTGCAGCAGCGCGTCACCTCGAGCGTCCAGCCGTCGTCGTTGCCGCGCGCGACTGGGCGGCCGACGATTGCGACGCCGCAAATGCCTGCGCAGTCGTCTCGGCCCATCAGCATGTCGTCGGCGACTGCGATGCTGAACTTGTGACCCACCACGGGCGCGTGGTGACGGTGGTGCTCGGCGACGAAGGCGTTCGCTTCTTCCAGAGAGATCGGGACGATGACGAGGCTCAAAACGCCTCCAACATCAGGCTCGGCTGCCGCAAGCGGTCGCGCTGCAGCGGCTCATATTCGGGGTTCAGCTCGCAACCGACGAAGCGGCGGCCGAGACGCTGCGCGACCTCGCCCGTTGTGCCGCTGCCGAAGAACATATCGAGCACGATGTCGCCCGGCCGGCTGCCGGCGAGCACGCAGGGCTCGACAAGCGCTTCCGGAAACGTGGCGAAGTGCGCACCGCTGTACGACTGCGTCGGGATCGTCCAGACGGACCGACGGTTGCGCTCGGTCGGCATGATCGCCATGGCTTCGTCGAAGCTGCCGTTGTTCTTCGTGCCGCTGCCGTCGTCAGCCAGTTTTCGCTTCACGCGCCCGCGGCCGCGCTCGTCTGCATCGGTGCCGTGGCCAAAGCCAACGCCACGTCCGACGGCCTTCATGTTCCCGTTCGTCTTCGCACCGCCGTTCGCGCGCTCGCTGCCGATCTGCGCCTGCACGTTCTGCGACAGGCGCGCGTGCGTGTTCGGGCTGACCGGTTCGAGAATCGCGTTCTGGTCGAAGTAGTACTTCGGTCCCTTGCTGAGCAGGAACAGGTATTCGTGCGCCTTCGTGCAGCGGTCGCGCACGCTTTCCGGCATCGGGTTGGGCTTGTGCCAGATGATGTCCTGCCGAAGATACCAGCCGGCGTCCTGCAGCGCGAACGCGAGCCGCCATGGCTGGCCCATCAGGTCTTTCGGCTTCAGCCCGGTGCGCTCGCGCGAGCCGGTACCGCTGTTTCGGTGTTGCGCCGCGGCGATCTGCTGCGCGCTGATCACGGAGCGGTCCGACATCTGCCCGGTGCGGCCCTGCGCCCCCCACGAACCGGCATATGCGTCGCCCATGTTCAACCAGAGCGTGCCATCGTCGGCGAGCAACTCGCGCGCGAGATCAAAAACCTCGACAAGCGTGTCGATGAACTCGCGCAGCGTCGGTTCCTGGCCGATCTCGCGATGCTTGTCCGGGTGGCCGTCGGGCAGGTACGAGCGCAGGCCCCAGTATGGCGGGCTCGTCACGATCGTCTGCACCTTCACGCTGTCGGCGAGCATGGCGCGCATCAGATCGCGGCAGTCGCCGCGGTGGGATTTATCGAGCCAGTTCACGCGACCTCCCGCGCAATATGCGGCAGCGGTTCGGCAGCCGATTCGATCGCAACCTGGATGCGCTCGAGCTGCTGACGGAGTCGCTTGACCTCGGAATCGATGCTGACCCGGCGCGCGGCTTGCTTGCAGGCGCTGGCAATTTCCCACGCCCCAGCGCTCGCAGGCAGCCCGAGCGCACGCGCGAGTTCGATGCGTGCGCTGTCGATCTGCGCTGCATCGCGCTGCGCATGCTCCTTGGCCCGATCGAGGATCAGCCTCCGTTCGTTTTCCGCCTCTTCGGCAAGGTTTTCGAGCCGCTCGGTGGCGGCCGTCAGACGGCGCTCCGCATTCAGTTGGTCCCGAACGGCATCCGCGACAACGTCGCCGAGGCGCGCGCGAAGCTTCTTTTCGAGCGTCCATTCGTTGCACAGCCCCGTGCGCAGCTGCTCGTAGCTTTGGTCCGCGAGCCGCCCCATGCCGTCGATGATCAGCTTGATCCACGCGTCGCGCGGCAGGTTGTCGACGTTCTTCAGCGTCGGTCCCTTCAACGAGCGCCAACCGTCCGGACCGCGGACGATGAGACCGCAGCCGGCCGGGATGTCTTCCTTCTTCAGCAAACCGGCCGGCGCGGCAAAGATCACGCCGGCGGCGAAGCGCAGATACGATGTCCACTTCCCAGCAGTCACGTCGCGCCGGAAGTCGGCGACACTGATCTTGCATTCGTAGGCGACAGGCTGGAACCGCGCGAACGAGCACGGCACCGTGTAGACGTCCGGCCGCGGCGAGCCCGCCGGCCCGAGCTGCATGTCGGTCCATACGAGGCGATCGGATGCGCCACGAAGATGCGCGGCGAGATCCTTCGCGAGGTCATCGTGCGCCCAGGTCATGCCGACACCTCTGCGAGCCATTCGCGGTACCGCGTCACCTCGCGCACGAACCGTGCACGCGCGTTCTTGTGGCCGCTCGCCAGCCGATCGTAGGCGGCACGCGAACCGCGCACGCTTTCATGCTGGTCAACGTCGACGGCGTCGCACTCCTCGCGACAGGCGCGCCGCGCAGTTCGCAAATCGCGCAGCGCAGCCTCGCGCGCGGCACGCAACGTTTCGACTTCCATCGATCCGATGCCGATCGATGCCAGCCGGCTGACGTTTTCGCGCGCGATCGCGGCTTTCGACTGGCGCTTCATGATGCCTCCCAATACGGCTCAGCCGACGTCGGGTAGATGCCCTGCTCCCAGTCGTAGAAGTTGTACGGCCGCGGGCAGTCGTTCGCTGCCACCCAGCCGCGTTCCCACTGACGCGCAACGCACGCGAGCGGGCCGCGCAGCGGGTTCTCGTGGAACGGCACCCCGGCGCGCGCGGCGCGCCAGCCTGCGCGGAACGCCGCGCGCTCGAACAGTTCGGTCAGCACGAGCCACCCTCCTTCGTGTTGTCGATCAGAGTGAACCCGACCTGCAAAAGCAGAAATTGGGTAACGACGCGGTTGCCGACAGCCAGCTCGAAGTCCGCGATTTGGTCCGGATGAAGGGTGCGTTTGCCTTTTCGATCACCGCCCGACAGGACATCGGTAATGTGTGGCGCGTGAATTCCCACGCGCTCAGCCAGAGACGCACGAGTCATTTTTTGGTTCGTGCGGAGATCCCATGCAGCCCGAACAGCAGCGTGAAAGGAATCGCATGCCTCAACAATTTCGAACGGAACTAACTGCGGCTCAGAAGCAGCGTGTCGCCACTCCGCTTCTGACTCTATGGCCGCATCACGGCATTGTTCGGCAGCGTTGGTGCATGGAATTGCCTTTCCGCGACGTGCATTGCACGAATCGCAAACGGCATCGACATCGAGCGGTCTGGCATAGTCGCGATGGTCGTACGCACTCGCCGGCGCGCTGCAGTCGCAGCAGATTTGCGTGTTGGCCGGGAGAAGATCGCCACGACGAACAGCCTTCGCAACCTCGCAATGGGCGTGCTCGGCGCCCGTGAGCTTCATCGGCAGGCGGCGAGCCTGGATCAGTTCGCGCGTCATTACTCACAGCCATCACAATCGGCCTCGGACTCTCCCGCTGGCCCAACCTGTCCCAACTTGGCCCACTTTTCCAGCTGTAACGCGGCTGGGTGCATCGCGCCATACGCGCTACGGAGCACGTGCATACCGAGGTAGTCGGGAATCGGGAGGCCCTGCGCAGCTGCGCGCGTCGCGAGATCGGCGGCTTCCGCCACGGGCAATCGAACAGGCTGCTCGATCTTGTCGTTGCTCATGCCTGTGCCCGCGTCTCAACTTGTCCCAGATCGGCACTGATGCCAATCAGCTTCGCAGGCAAAGTTCCAACCACACCGAGCAGCGCCACCTCGACCACGCGATTTAATGCCGCCGAATCGGAATCGATACCGTTCAGCTCCTTGTAGACCTGGAGCGCGTCATAGACGCGGTCACGCAGACGCGTCTTTACTTCGTTTCGAAATACAGCGCGTCTTGACACACTGATCACCTTTGAAATATGGAAAAAGATGCGATCCACCGCTATGCGAAAATTGAAGGCTCTGACCTCTTCAACCACCACACAACGGGGTTCGCATGACCGACAAAGTCGAATCGCTCGAGACAGAAATCTCGAAGCTAAAAGCACACTGCATGGGGCTTGCATCGCAAATCGCGGTGCTCACCATGTTCAACAAGGCGCTCATCCATGCGGCGAATACAGATCAGCGAACCTTTCTCGAAGCAGAGTTAAAACGGGGTCTAGAAGGATTGCTGGCGCTCGCCGACCAGCAGCCACAATTCGTCGCACATCAGTCCGATGCCCTGGCGATCGCAAACGCGTTGCTTTCAGAGTTCGAGCGCCTGCGCCCAGCTGCCTCTTAATGCGGCGTCGCGGCTTGCGATACGGGATCAGTTCGATCTTCACTCCCCCTCCTTTGCCGGCTCGGCCAGCTCGGGCCAGATCAGATGCCAATCGGTGGGGCGAAAGTCCCTGTACGGGATGCCGACGGCGTTCCCGACGAGCACGCAGTTCTCGGGTCTCATTGCATTGCGGGAATGCAGCCACTTGTGGATGTGCGGCTGCTTTTTGCCGATCAGGCGGGCAAGTGCGGACTGCGACCCAGCTTTTTGGATCGCTGCCTGCAGAGCCGGCACGGAGCAATTGGTCGGTTTCATGCGGCAATACTATAACCAAAGTTATTCATCCGCAAGAACTTTGGTTATTTGCCGCCCTACAACCAAGGTTATACGATGCCCGCTATGGAAAATCCTGAATTCGGGCGCCGGGCAAAGGAGCGTCGCGAGGCACTGGGCCTGTCCCAGAAGCACATCGCGGAACTTGTCGGCGTATCGCAGCCGGCGATAGCCAAGGTTGAACGAGGCGGCAGCACCACGACCACGAACGGGTTCGCGCTCGCGCGCGCACTGCAAACCACACTGGAGTGGCTCGAATTCGGCGACGCGGCCCAGCCGGTTCCGCCCGGCTACGATCGGCTCGACGAGCTCGGCCGCGCCAAAGTCGAGGCGTACATCAGTGGGCTGCTAGCCCAGTCAGCTCCGCACGATTCGCCTGCTCAGGACGAAGACAGGCCGATTGGCGGCTGATCCGCGCAGCCTCTTGCGGAAGCGGCTCCAGCGACGCATCCCAGAACGAAAACTCCCGTGTCACGACCGGTCGCTTCATCCGCTCCGTGAAACCGAACGCGGGCTTCTCGAGCAGCACGTCCCATAGACCATCCGACCGCAGCCGCTGAATCGCCACGATCGTGCCGACCAGCGCAGGGTTCCTACTCGCCACCACCCTAGCCAAGTCCCCAGGCCTGCACCGCAGGCGCGTCTTCGATTCTTCTTTCACTGGTCGCCCTCGTCCTCGGTTTGCCACACCACTGTATGCATGTACAGTAGTTTAGCCCCACTTCCCGAAGACTTTCAACTGCCGTCAGCAGACGCTTAACAAACGGGCCGTCGCCCGCTTTGTTACAAATTTCCCGCCCGATCGATAACTTTGGTTGTTGACATGCCAATAACCTTAGTTATAATTCCCATCAACGCGACACCGACGCCGCGCCACCGCTAAGGCGGATCGCTCTCTAACAATCGAAGGTAAGCCGGGACCGCTCAAGCGGAGCAACCGGCCGGGACGATCAGTCTCGTGAGTCAGGACAGACGAACCGCGCTAGGCCGATGTCGGCTACCGGACAGAAATCTGAACGAGCCTGATGCAAGACAGCCAGCACCACGTGACCGATGGCTTCGTAATCGGCACAAACCTCGCGCGGCCCGGAGCCGGCACGGCCGGGAGTAGCCGGGCGCGCGAGTGATGCAGTCTCATGGAGCCGGAATGCGCAGGCTGATGCGCACCCAGTCAAATGCTGGGGTCCCGAAGCCGGAGATCAGCGCCGGCCCGGCTCCATGAGCCTGTCTCGAAAATGCGCCCGGGTAGATGGACAGCCAACTCCATCGGTGAGCGCGACTCGCCAGCCCTGCGAGGGATAAACGAAGTGGGCCCGTCACCTCAGAAAGCGGGCTTGGCAAGCCGACGGAAGGTCAAGAGGACGGCCGGGATGCTAACCGGCGCCGGATAACGTAACCAGCACTTCTCACAGCTCTGACCGGTGGCGGTTCTTCTTCCGAGGCGTCACCCGTGAGAGCTGCGCACGCAGCATTGCAGTTCAAGACATCAATTCAGTTAGCAATCCTACTTTCATACGGAGGATGCGATGCGCCTTCCTCAAACCGACAACAACAACATCCGGCAGCTTCCGGCGCGGATCGACCGACGCACCGACCAGCTGCAAGCGGCGGCGGACGATGCCGCGCTGGCGCGCGACGAGCGCAACGAAGCGATCGCCGACGGCGTCACGTTCGATGCCCTCCCGATCTCAACGACCGCCTGTGCCGTGATCGATGCGGCGCTCGCCCGCGGCCGTATTGAGGACGTGTACGCGGTCTGGAACATTCTCATCACCGCGCGCCGTGCAGAAATCTCGCGGCGCATCGCCGCGGCCGACGTCGCCGAATCCCGCCCGCTCGCGATGACGTACTGCTCGCAGTGCGGCTCGGCGCTCGGCCCGGGCACCGACGGCGTCAGCCATTGCAGCGACCACCGCGCGCCCGCGCTCCACCTTCTCCGCGAGGCATGACATGTCCACGACCGCCCGCGATCTGCTGGAGCTGCGCCGCGAGGTACCGCAATCGCCCGAACTGCGCCGGCTCGCGCTGAACCTGATCGCGCCCGGCGTCGCATGCATGAGCGCCGGCTGCTGACCACCACACCACACCGAGAGACCACATGGACAACATCAACGACGGCGGCCCGGCGTTTCCGCTCACCGATGCACAGTCGGTGCATCGCATCGGCGCAGCCGCGATTGAAGGAATCACTGATTCGGCCGAACGCGACCGATGCTACATCGAAGCGACGGCACGCGCTTGCGCTGGCATGACGCTTCGCGACTACTTCGCGGCGAAGGCGCTGGCGGGAATGTTGGCTGAGCCGCTCAGCGACGACACTGAGCCGAGCTCGATTTTCTTCACCCCGAATTTCGACAAAGAGCAAGCACAGCCCGGCGACCGGATCGCCGCTGCTGCATACGTGCTCGCCGACGCCATGCTCCGCGCGCGAGGTGAAGCATGAATGAGATCAACGAACAGCCGTCCGCGTTCGACTGGCTCGAAACCGAAATTTCTGCCGTCGATTGCTGGTATCGCGGCGACCCGAGCTACGAGCACGACGCATACTGGATGAAGGAACGCGCGCTGAAGCTGGTGCAGGAGGCGAAAGCCATCTTCGCGCCGGGCGTCGAGGCCGATGCACTGATGATCCTCGAAATGCTGGCTGCCGATGCCGACGCTGGCAAGGTCATGATCCCGTCCGGGCTGCGTCTGTCCATCGATGCCGCGCTGATCAAGGCCGGCCGTAAGGCTGCGCCGGTGCCGGTGCGGCACATCACGGTCGCGGGAGGTGCGCTGTGAGCGACAAGGCACTCAAGGCATGCGCAGATTACGCGCGTATCAACGCTGAAATCAAGCGGCTGACGAGCGCAATCGCCGGCGCGCTCCATTACTGCAAGGGTGTACGCGGAACCTGCGGCATCGGCGAAGACGGGACGGTGTATGGCGACCACAACGACGTCACGCACCTGAAGCATGCATTCACCCACGACGTCGACGATGTGGGTAACGCGGTCTTCATGACGGATGCCGAAATCCGCGAATACCTCTACGAGAACTGCGATTGCTGTCTGAAGGCGTACGGCTTTGTGCTCGAACGGAAAGCGGCAAAGAAGGCGTTCGGCGCAGTCAAGCGCTCGATCGGCGCCATCGGCCGCACTGAACTCGCACGGGAGGCGTGATGCGCACCCCTCTCAACAGCCTATCGCCTGTATTGCGCAATTACAAACCATCGCCTGTATCGCGCTTGCGCTACGTGCTCGAAGGATCGGCATGGGCGTTCGCGTACGGCGTCGCGATCGGCGCGCTCTGGTTCGGCGCCGACCTGGCCGGCCCCTACCTGCGGAGCCTCGGATGAAGTCCTTTCTGCGCAAGGTCGGCGAGCTGGTCGGCCTGTGGTTCGTCGTCGCGACAATCCTATTCGTCTTCGTCTGGCTCGTCGTGCCGGCGCTGATCAGTGCGCCGGACGATGAACCCGTCATCGTTCCCACGAGGCCCTCATGAGCCGCTTCACCGATCACGCCGACCTCTTCGAGCGCCGGCATCCGCGCGCCGCGCGGGCCCTCGTCGTCGCGATCCTCGTTGCGGTCGCCCTTCTCGCTGTCGCCGTCGACGGCATCAGCAAGCACTTCGGCATTCTGTAACGCCTCCTAGCGGCCCAGCTTCGCAACACGCGGCGCGCTGTTTCCGCTCACCCCGTCGAATCCAATGCCGCCGCGCCGCGAGTCTGCGTGCTGCTCGCGCACGCCCCGATCCATCTATCAGGAGCATCCCAGATGAAAACCATCGACACCCTGCCCATCGAATCGTCGCAGATCCACAGCATCGGCTACGACGCCGAGTCCGAGACGCTCGCGGTTCGTTTCAAGGATCGCAAGACTGGCGCGCCGACGTCGCTGTATCACTACACGGGCTTCACGCAGGCGAACTTCGACGCGCTCAAGGGCGCCGACTCGCTCGGCTCGCACTTCTACAAGCACATCAAGCCGTTCCCCGAGCGTTTCCCGTACGTGTGCGTCGAAAAGATGCCGGCGCCCGAAGCGAGCACGGCCGCCGCAGCAGCGAGTGAAGCATGAACCCGTCGGTCTATCCCGTCCGGGCGTCCAGTTGGGGGGCGCTGTTCGAATGCGCCTACCGATGGGAGGGAGTTCACCTGCTGAAGCTGCGCAACGTTGTCGGCCTGCGCGCTGCGCTCGGCACCGCAATCCACGCCGGCACCGCCGTCTACGACCAGAGCGTTCTGGATGGCTCGGGCCTGACCGTCGACGACGCGGCCGGCGCGTTCGTCGACAAGCTTCACGATCCGGAGAACGACTACAACCCGTTCAGCGACGACCTCACCCTCAAGGAAGCCGAGCGAATCGGCATTTCGCTGACGACGAAGTACTGCCTCGAGGTCGCACCGCGCTACAACTTCGTCGCGGTCGAAATGGAAACGAAGCCGCTCGACATCGATTGCGGTGGCGGCATCGTGATCCGCCTCACCGGAACGATGGACCGCGCGCGCATCCGACGCACTGCATTGGGCCCCGGCATCGCCGACCTGAAGAGCGGTTCGAAGGCGGTCGCGCAGGGCGTCGCCGTTACGAAGGGGCACGGCCCGCAGATCGGCACGTACGAGTTGCTCTACGAGCACACGACCGGCGAGGAAATCAGCGACACCGCCGAGATCATCGGCCTGAAAACCAAGGGCACGCCCGAAGTCGCGACCGCTCCGATCGCCAACGCAAAGCGCGTGATGGTCGGCACCGAGGACACGCCCGGCCTGATCCAGTTCGCCGCGGACATGTTCCGCTCCGGCCGTTTCTACCCCAATCCGAAATCGCTGTTGTGCGACAAGAAATACTGCCCGCGCTACGGCACCTGTCAGTTCCACGAATAACGAGAGTCCACCGACATGAGCACCCCCGTTCAACTGAAAGACGTCAAAGCCACTGGCGGCGTCCCCTCATTGACACCCGACCAAGCTGTCGACATGTTCACCGAGCGGGGCTTCTCGCTCGCGAACCGGATCGCGAAGGCTTATGCCAGCAGCGACGCCGTGCCCGCGCAGTTCCGTTCGCACAACCTGAAGAAGGCTGGAAACGAAGAGCACTGGATCGAGAATCCATCGGCAATCGGCAACTGTCTCGTTGCAATCGAAGTTGCTCGCGCGGTTCGCATGTCGATCACCGCCGTCATGCAGAACGCTGACATGATCGAAGGCAAGCTGCGCTGGTCGGGCAAGTTCGTTATCGCCGCGATCAACGCGTCGGGTCGCTTCACGCCGCTTCGCTTCCAGATGATCAATCGTGGTCGGATCACGGCCAAATACAAGGAGAAGACTGGCTGGAATCAGCAGGCTCGAAAGCCGATCTTCGAGGAGCGCGAGGTCGAGGTAGACGACATCGAGTGCATCGCCTGGGCACTTCCGAAGGGCACGCCCGAGCCGCGGCTGGCCCCCGATGAAGTGCGGAAATACGCGGGCCGCATGCTCGACCTCTATCGTGACATCGGCATGCCGGTGATCGAATCCGCACCTGTCAGCATGCAGATGGTCGTCGAAGAAGGATGGTTCGGCAAATCCGGTTCGAAATGGCAAACCGGCTTGCGGACGCTGATGTTCCAGTACCGTGCTGGCAGCTTCTTCGGCAACATCCACGCCCCCGACATCGTGATGGGTATGGGTCGCACCTCCGAGGAGGAGGCCGACGTCGTCGACGTATCGCCTGACGGTTCCTACACGGTCTACACCACTACCGTCGACGAGCTGCGCGGAGGTCGCGCACAACCGGCCGACGAGGTACCGCGCGGTGCCGCGCCGGCCCAAACCGGACCCGCGACCGAATCGCGGACGGACGGCGCACCGCCGGCTGCCGATCAGGATGATCCCGCCGACGACCAGGATGATCCTGACGCCCCGCGGGACGAGAACACCCAGAGCCAAGGCGGTTTCGCCTTCGACGTCGATGGCCTTGTGCGCGGCATTCGCGAGGACATCGAGTCCGCCAAGACGCCCGAAGACCTCGACCTCGCCCGCAGCGCAATCAGCGGCGTGCCGGATGAAACCGCCAAGGCCGAACTGAACGCCCTCGCCTCGGCGCGCATGCGCGTCATCACCGCAGCAGCTGAACAGTCGGCCGCCGGCAAGTCAACTGCCCAGACGGCCGCACCGGCCGGCCGCCGGCCGCGCAACCCGATCAGCGCCGACTAACTCGACTGATTCGCCTCCAAGGATTTCGACATGACCGACAAGAACGTTCTCCAGATGACTGCCGACAGCATCGGCAAAGACCTGCTTTCCGCGCTGGTGACCGAGATCAAGCTGATGCCGGACCTCTGGATCAAGCTATCCGAGAAGAAGCAGAACGATGTCATCGACCGGCTGCGTGCGCGCGTCGAGCACAACGTCAAGATGGCGACGCACCTGATCGCGAGCGATGGCCGCGTTGTCGTGCAGGGCGACCTCGTGCAGATCACGATCAAGGATGGCGTCAAGGCTGCGGTCGAGTTCAGCAGTGCAGCGCCGAATCTCCATGACCTGTACGACGCACAAGGAAAGGCGGTCCTGCTCGTCGTTGCGAATGCCGCCGCGCACACGGGCGGCATGGACGAGATCCGCGGCGAATCCGATCAGCGCGGTTTTGACCTCGGTCGCGAATATACGGACCAGGACGGCGATGGCATGGACGGCGATCGCCCCAACGCAGACGACGTCGTCGATGCAGAGTTCCGCGAGGTACCGAAGCTTGGCGACGGCCCGACACAGGCGCAGGTCGACGAGCAGCACCAGGCCGGCCGACAGGCGGCCGCCGAAGGCAAGCCCGAAAGTGAATGCCCCGTAATGGCCGGCGAGTTGTGCATCGCATGGGTGAAGGGCTGGAAGGAGTGGCACGAGGAACAAGCCACCTCCGGTAACGAGGATCCGCTGTACGCCCAAGTCGAAGCGTTCGTGATCGAGCAGCAGAAAGTGACGATCTCGAGCGTCCAGCGGCAGTTCAAGATCGGCTACAACCGCGCCGCGCGGCTGGTCGAGCTGCTCGAAGCGAAGGGCATCGTCAGTGCAATGGATTCGGACGGCGGCCGCACGGTGCTGCGGCCGCGCGGATCGCATGGAGATGCAGTGTGAAGATCACCGACATCTATGTCGCGAACGTCCTCGGGATTCGCACGGCCGACGTGCGGCTCTCGAAGCCGGTCGCCCTCTTCACCGGGCCCAACGGCGCCGGTAAGAGCAGCCTGCAGGAATCGGTGCGTATGGCGCTCACCGGTGATACGGTGCGCGTCGCGCTGAAAAAGGAATACGGCTCGCTCGTCACCGAGGGCGCCGAGTCCGGTCAGATCGCTGTCGCGTGCGGCGAACAGGCTAATACCGTCGCATTGCCGGGCGGCAAGATCAAGCGCGAGATCACCGAGGATCCGCGCTTGCCGCTGGTACTCGACGCGCAGCGCTTCGCGCACATGTCCGCGACCGACCGTCGGGCGTTCCTCTACGACCTGATGGGCGTGAAGATCGGCATTGACGAAATGCGCGCGCGGCTGCTCGACAAGCTGGGATTGCGTGCCGACGCGCTGCCGGCCGCATCCGCTGCGCGCCTCGCCGCGATCACGCCGATGCTGCGCGCTGGCTTCGACGCGGCTCACAAGGAAGCTGGCGACCGTGCGCGTGGCGCGAAGCAGTCCTGGCGCAACGCAACCGGAGAAACGTATGGCAGCCAGAAGGGAGCGACGTGGCGCCCGGAAGTTGTCGAGTTCGACGAGGCCGCGCTGCGCAAGCTGATCGCCGATCGAACTGCCGTCGACGACCGGCTCGGCGAGCTGCAACAGCAGATCGGGGCTGCGGACGCCGCCGACACCGCAGCGCGGGCGCGCGCGGCAAAGTTGGCCGACCTCCGTAACCGCGCCGCCGGCTATGCGAAAGCGGTCGAGTCTGCGCAGTTCGCCGACGACCAGGTCGCGGAGTTCCTTCCGAAGGTCGAGGCATTACGTGTGCGGGCCGGCGCGGCGCCGGTAGGTACCGAGTGCGCCTGCCCCGAATGTGGCGCACTGCTCCGTTACTTGAACGGCGTGCTGTCCGCCGCGACAGCGGCCGGTGCGCGCGACGAGGAAGCAGTCTTGAAGCTGCCCGAGTATGAGCAGGGTCTCAAGACGCTGCAGAACGCCGCGACGAGCCGCAAACGCGACCTCGAAGCAGCCGATGCGGCCGCGACGCAGTTGCGCACGCTTGAAGACGATGCAGACGACAGCAGCGCGGCTGCCGCGCGCGAAAGCGGCGACGCGGCGCGCAGCGAGCTTGCCGACCTGCAACAACGCAAGAAGCAGCTCGACACCAACATCGTAACGATGCGCGAGATCGAACGCCGCGCCGCCGGCGCTGAAGATCTGGCGAAGAACGCCGCCGCTCTGCACGCGGACGTCGCTGCGTATGAAGCGATCGCCGCCGCGCTCGCGCCAGATGGTATCCCGGCCGACTTGCTGCGCGAGGCTCTCACGCCGGTGAACGAGCAACTGACGGCGACTGCCGAGATGTCGGAGTGGGCGGATGTCACGATCACGCCGGAGATGGAGATCCTTGCCGATGGCCGCGCCTACGCTCTGCTGTCGGAATCGGAGCGCTGGCGCGCGGACGCGCACATCGCTGCCGCGATCGCGCACTTCTCGGGCCTCAAGCTGCTCGTGCTCGATCGTGCGGACGTCGTCGTCGGCCCGGAGCGCGATCGCCTGTTCTACTGGCTGTCTGACCTCGCAGATGCCGGCCAGATCGATACCGCCCTCGTGTTCATGAGTCTGAAGACGGCACCCAGTGGGCTGCCGGACGGAATCGAAGCATTCTGGGTCGAAAACGGACAGGTCGCGCCGGTGGGCGCACCTCGAGCTCATCGGGAGGCAGCATGAGAGAGGACATCGTGCGCTTTCTCAGCACGACGACCGAAGCGACCGCGAACTCAATCGCAACCGGAACCGGGCTGCCTCAACTCGACGTCAAGAAGGAGCTCAACCGCATGCTCGGCGAGGCGGTCGTCGAGCGAGAGAAGCGCACGGGCGGTGGCAACGAATACGTGTACTGGCTCGCCGGCCGCGCGCCAGCGCCGGCACCGGTCAATTCGGCTGCCGAAGCTGAAGCCGAGGTCACCTACGCGGTAGAGCAACGGCCGCTCGACGTGGCTCAGGTTGCGCTTGAGCATCCACCCGTCTTGGCCAACTTCCCGTGCGTCGCAAGACCGGTAGTGCCGGACGGTGTCGTCGACGCCGAGATTCGAATGTCCGACCTGCTGGCGGTCATCAAGACGTTGACGGCCCAGCGCGACGCCGCAGTTGCCAAGGCTGAAACCTGGCGCGCTAATGCCGCGACACTCGAAGCGCGTATCGACGAGCTGACGCTCGGTCCGGTCGGTGCGCGCGCACCACTGTTCGTGACCGTCGGTAGATATTGCAAGCCGAAGCGTCACACGTCACTCGAGAAAGCACAGAGGCGCGGCAGCGCTCTCGTGCGCACCGAAAAGGAATCCGAGGTGCTCGTGCTCGAACCGGTTGGCCGGATCGTGCGCGGCACGCAGTGGCTTACTCGCTAGCCGCCCTCACCCCGTATTTCAGTTTTTCCCGGAGCAGCACCTATCGGGCGTCCAGTGCGACGCCCGCGCCTTTTTATGGAGATCCCATGCAGATCCAGATTCCCCCGCTCGCCGAAGGCGAGACCTATCTCTTCGGCCTCGTCGATGCCAATGGCGACATCGAGCACACGGTAATCGTCGACGTCGTCAATGACCGTGCCGACTGGCATAAGCAAATGGATGCCGCCAAGGCGCGAGGTTGCGACCTGGCCAACGCCATCGAATACGCGGCCATCCGTCTCAAGCATCCCAAGTTGGTCGATGAAAACAAGTCCTACTGGATGAACGAGACGGTCGACTGGGATTCCGCCGACGCGCGGTATCAGGACTTCCTCTACGGCCACCAGGACAGCATCCGCAAGAGCGCGTCGCTTTGCGCCGTGGTCGTCCGCAGATTCAAAAATTAACTCATTCGGTCATTCGCTGAGCTGATCGAACCACCACCTCTATCTGGAGTCATCCATGACCGTAGTAACCCTGAAGGAGATCGAGGCCAAGCAGCAAAGCCTCAACGCGGACCACGTTCGCATGAACGAGATGATCGAGCGCTTCAAGGCGCAGTCGCAGGCATCCGAATTTCATCTTGATGCCGTCGCCATTCCTCTCGCGCCTGGCGAGCATTGTGCCGGCCCGGTGTTCAACGAAGACGGTTCGCTGAGCCATTACGTGATCCTGATGTCGGTCGGCGACGACGATATGGACTGGCGGGCAGCCGGAGAGCATGCCGCGAAGCTCGGCGGCAAGCGGCCGGACGATCAGGAAGGCAGCCTGTTGCGCGCCAACCTGCGGCATGTGCTCCGGGATAGTGGGGCCTTCTGGCTCGATGACGAAGACTCGGACGATTCCGCCTACGCGCGGTGTCAGAACTTCTACTACGGCTCCCAGTACGACAACCGCAAGAGCGCGTCGCTTTGCGCCGTGGTCGTCCGCAGATTCATTCCTTCGGTAATTTAATCATTCAGTAAGCCATGGCTCTCCATACCGAGCTCGACATTTACAAGACGGGTTACGACCTCTTCGCCCGCGTTACGAAGATCGTCGAAAACATGAAGCGCCCGTTCAAGCATCTCATCGGCGAGGAAATTGTTCGCGAGACGGCCAAGCTATTGATTTTGGTCTATCGAGCGAACGTCGCCGATGACAAGGTGCCGCATCTCTCGATGTTGATCGAGAGGGTGAAGCTGATCGAGCTGCTCCTGCGCCTTTCTCTGGACGATGAGAAGATTTCGCCGCGGCAATATCACGGCACGATCTCGCTCACACAGAGCATCAGCAAGCAGGCGGTCGGGTGGAGAAAGTCATCGTCCGCCAAGCGCCCGTTGCATGGAGGTCAAGGCCGCTATGCCTGAGCGCCGTTTCAATCTGGTCGTGCCGCTGGCTTACGAGGCCACCGCCATGCGCAATGAGGATACCGTTCGCCACGGTGCGGATTGGTCCAGCGCAGTTTCTCGGCCGAGCAATCGGTCGGGCG
Organism: Burkholderia sp. Ac-20344; assembly: GCF_017104975.1. NCBI lineage: Bacteria > Pseudomonadati > Pseudomonadota > Betaproteobacteria > Burkholderiales > Burkholderiaceae > Burkholderia > Burkholderia sp. Ac-20344. Next base: position 14,338 of record NZ_JAAGPP010000035.1, on the reverse strand, counting down.
ACGTAGATAGCACGATGGTTCCGCCTACGCGCGGTATCAGAACTTCAACAACGGCAACCAGAACAACAACCACAAGAGCGCGTCGCTTTGCGCCGTGGTCGTCCGCAGATTGGAATGTAGACGCCGAAGCCCTGGGTGCCAAATTGGTTACGGCATACCGGGACTGTCGGCGGACGAAACGCAACAGCACGAGTGCACTGGCGTTCGAAGCGGACCTCGAGCGCAACCTTGTCGAGTTGCACGAAGGGTTGGTGTCCGGTACCTATGTGCCGGGCTCCACAAAGTGCTTTGTCATTACGCGACCGAAGCCCCGCGAGGTATGGGCTGCTGGCTTCCCGGATCGGGTCGTGCAGCACCTGCTTTACAACGAGATCCGCGAGCGGTTCGAGCGGACTTTTATCGCCGATTCGTGTGCATGCATCAAGGGGCGCGGGACGCTGTACGGAGCGATTCGTCTCGAATCGAAGATCCTGTCGATTACCGAGAACTGGCAGTGTCCGGCGTACTACCTGAAGTGCGACATTGCAAACTTCTTCGTGAGTATTCCGAAGCCGCTGTTGCTCGAACTATTCCTCGCGAAGATCGACGAGCCGTACTGGCGATGGCTGACCGAAACCGTGCTGATGCACGATCCACGGGCCGACTTCGAATACCTGGGCGATCCGGCTTTGATGTCGCTGGTGCCCGCGCACAAGCGACTGCTCGAACAGCCGGATCACTTCGGACTGGCTATCGGCAACCTGATCAGCCAGTTCGCGGCCAACGTATTGCTGAACGAGCTTGATCAGTTCGTGAAGCATGTCCTGCGCGTGCGGCATTACAGCCGGTACGTGGACGATTTCATTTTTCTCGACAAATCGCCGGCACGGCTGAACGAGATCCTCGCGGAAGTGACAGCGTTCCTGCCGCGCAAGCTCGGTGTGCAGTTGAACCCCCGCAAGACCATTCTGCAGCCGGTCGACCGTGGCGTCGACTTCGTCGGCCAGGTGATTAAGCCGTGGAGGCGATCGACGCGGAAGCGAACACGCAACGAAGCTTTGAACCGAATTTCGGCCGTGCCGGACGGTGACGTTCATCAGGTCGCCAACAGCTACTTTGGACTGCTGCGCCAGGCGACGGCGAGTCATCACGATCGAGCGCAGCTGGCGAATATTGTTCGCTCGCGAGGCTATGCGGTTGACCGAGATTTCACAAAATCCTATCGGAGAAAAGTGAAGTGAAGCGATATCCATGCATCGGATCCGTGATGAAAGCACAGACGAAGTTCTGTTCGTGCTGCGAGAAAGAGGCCGTCAAGCGGATCGACATTCAGACCGACTGGATGCGCGGCAACGACGACGTGATGCAGGTGTGTGACTCGCACCTGATGATGGCGCGCGCTGGGAAGTGGCGTGATCTGTATCGCGACAACGAATCTACTCAAGCTCGGCGCCGCGCCGCGCATGAAATCGCGACACTCGTCCTGCGCGTGCACTGCCCCGCCTGCAACCGTCGCGTAAAGGAAACCGGCCTCATAGATCACATGCGCGACTCACATGGAGTGCTGAAATAATGACCGATACACAAGATCCGCTCTGGCGCGCGCTCGCGCGCCTCGAACACGCTGAGCTGAGCGACACCGATCGCAACTTGCTGCGGCCGGCATTCGCCGCCCTGCACGGCAGCTCCGCGATGCGTATTCCCGAGACCATCGTAGCGCGCATCCGGCACCTCGACGCGACGCTGCCGAAGACTACGGAGGCCTGACATGCTCCGCGTCCTCCTTTTCTGCATCAGCGGCCGCCTGCCGTGCCGAATCATCAGTGACGCCGGCCGGCCGTACCTCGAGCGCTACTACCTGTTCACGCTGCTCGGCGTGCGCGTGTACCTGCACCGCTTCGTCAACAGCGATCCGGATCGCGGCCTGCACGATCACCCGTGGCCGTGGGCAGTCTCGCTGATCCTAGCCGGGTGGTACTACGAGCAGACACGTGCCGGCACGAGGATCGTTCGCTGGTTCAACGCGCTGATCGGCGACTCGTTCCATCGCGTGATCCTGCCGCGTGACCACGGCGTGCACGAGTGCTGGACGATCTTCGCGCACCGCGCGCGCCGCACCAAGGAATGGGGTTTCCTGCGTGACAAGGGTCAGCTGGGCCGCGTGTACACCGCCCACAAGCCCGGCGCGGAGGATCAATGGTGGAAGCGTGCCGCGCGCGGCCGCGCCGAGCCGCAGCGAATGCCTCGCTGACAATTCAGGGCATCACCGCGTGGCTTACCTCGGTCCGCGCGGCATTCAAGGGGGCGCCGATTTTCGGCGCCCTTCTTTTTTCCGATTTCACCTGTGGCACCTATGGACAATCAGCGCGTATACAACAGCTTCGGTTTCTGCTGCGGCCTCGGCGGCGGCGCCAAGGGCTTCACCAAAGCCACCTCCCGCGTCGGCAACATGACCGCGACGTGGCGTTGCATTGGCGGCATCGATAATGATCCGGCGGCCGCGCGCGACTTCGAAACGCTCGTCGGCACGCCGTGCACGGTCATGGACCTGTTCACGCGCGAGCAGTACACCGCATTCCATGGCACCGAGCCGCCGGCCGGTTGGCGCGAAGCCACACCCGACGATGTGCGGCGCGCCGCAGGCTATCAGCATCCGCACTGCGTGTTCATCTCGTCGCCTTGCAAGGGCGCGTCCGGTCTGCTGTCCGAAACGCTTAGCCGCACGCCGAAGTACCAGGCGCTCAATGAACTGACGCTGCGCTGCGTGTGGCTGATGTGCGAGGCATGGAAGGACGACCCGGTCGATCTGATCGTGTTCGAGAACGTGCCTCGGCTCGCGACGCGCGGGCGGCACCTGCTCGACCAGATCGGGCAGATACTGCGGCACTTCGGCTACGCGGTAAACGAGACGACGCACGACTGCGGCGTAATCGGCGGTCTCGCGCAGAGTCGGAAGCGATTCCTGCTCGTCGCGCGCCACATGGCGAAGGTGCCAGCGTTCCTGTACGAACCACCCGTGAAGCGACTGCAAGGCGTCGGTACGCTGCTGGGCCGCATGCCCCTGCCGGGCGACGTCGAGGCCGCCGGCCCGATGCACCGCGTGCCGTCGCTGCAGTGGAAGACGTGGGTGCGGCTCGCGTTCGTCGAGGCTGGCAGCGACTGGCGCAGCCTCAACAGGCTCGCGATCGAGAACGGCAACCTGCGTGATTACCTCATCGTGCCGGACATGCACAACGGCGTGCTCGGCGTGAACCGCTGGGAGGAACCCAGCGGCGTCGTCGCCGGCGCGAGTCGGCCCGGTAACGGGTCATTCTCGGTAGCTGACCCACGATTCGCCCAGAGCGCCAAGTGGAACGACGGGCACGCGTATGGCGTGCTTCCGTGGGATGACCATTGCGGCACGATCGCAGGGCAGCAAACACCGGGGCAGGGCTACTACACCGTGGCGGACCCGCGCCACGCCGGCCCGGAGAAGCACAACAATGAATTCAGGATCGTGCCGTGGCGCGACGCGTCCGGTGCGGTCACGAGCGCGCATGGAACCGGCCAGTGCGTGCAGGATCCGCGCGCGAACACTGGGTTCGAAGGTGCGGGCAAATACCGCGTGATCGGCTTCGACGAGCCGGCCGGCACGGTCATCGCGCGCAGCGATAGCGGCCAAGGCGCATTCGCAGTCGCAGACCCGCGCCCGGGCATGCGACGTGAGCGCGGCGATGCGTACCTGACGGGCGGCCACTACGGTGTCGTCGACTGGAATCAGCCCAGCGGCGCCGTGTCGGCGGCCGCTGGCCACGACAACGGCCGCTGGTCCGTTGCCGATCCTCGGCTGCCCGCGGCAAACGAGAAGACCGTCGCCGTGATCCGCGCGCTCGACAACACGTGGCATCGACCATTCACGACGCTGGAACTGGCCGTGCTGCAGTCGCTCGTCGAGCCGGAAGAACAGTTGGAGCTCGACGGCCTTTCCGACCAGGCATGGCGTGAACGCATTGGCAACGCCGTGCCGCCCGACGCCGCGCAAGCGATCGCCGAGGTGATGGGCACGACGCTGCTGCTCGCGGAATCGGGCGAGACGTTCCAACTGTCATCGACGCCCGTCTGGGTGCGACCGGTCGCGATCGCGCTGACCGTCACCTTCTGAGATCGAGGCCATCTGATGCCCTGCACCCCGTTTCGCTTTCCCGGCGGCATGTCCGGAATCGTCTGTACGCGCGGCCGCAAGCGCGCACCGCGTTGCTCGGTTCCGGGATGCCAAGCGTCGAGCGCGTTCCAGTGCGACTTCCACACGACCACGGTGAAGACGTGCGACCGGCACCTGTGCGCAGTGCATGCGCATCAGGTCGGCGACGACGTCCACTTCTGCCCGACGCACCTGGCCGAGTCGAGCGGCAAAAAACAGGCCCAGGGCGAGCTTTTTTGAATTGAGGATGCAGATGAATCACCAGATCGACATCTTCGCCGCAGGCGCGCAGCGCCTGCAGATGACCGAGTCCATCGAGCTAACGATCCAGTCGATGCAGGCTTACGGGCCCTCGCATGCAAATTGGGGCATTGCCTGGTCAGGCGGCAAGGACAGCACCGCGACGCTGACGATCGTGTGCTGGCTGATCGACACCGGCAGGATCGCCGCACCGAAGACCCTGACGGTCTTTTATGCGGATACCCGACAGGAGCTACCGCCGCTGGCGATCTCGGCGCTCAAGATCATGGATGAGCTTCGCGACCGTCGGATCCAGGTCGAAGTAGTGCGCGCGCCGCTCGACAAGCGGTTCATGGTGTACATCCTGGGCCGCGGTGTTCCTCCGCCGAACAACAACACGCTCCGCTGGTGCACACGCCAGATCAAGATCGATCCGATGGAAGAAGCGCTGCGCCAACGTCTCGATGGCGTCGACGGCGGCATCCTGATGATCACCGGCGTGCGCCAGGGCGAAAGCGCGATCCGCGATCGTCGTATCGAGATGAGCTGCGGCAAGGATGGTGCCGAGTGCGGCCAAGGCTGGTATCAGCAGGTTTTGCCGAACGCGCGCGGCCTCCGCGGCCGCATCGCGACGCTCGCGCCGCTGCTGCACTGGCGAGTCTGCCACGTGTGGGAATGGCTCAAGCACTGGGCACCTGAAGCCGACTTCGGCGACTGGTCCACGCGCGCGATCGCGGACGCCTATGGCGGTGACGAGGCTGAAGAGCTGAACGCTCGCACGGGTTGCATCGGGTGCCCGCTGGCGCAGGAAGAAAAGGCGCTGGAGACAGTACTCCGTAACAGCCAGTGGGCCTATCTCGCCCCGCTGCGCGGCATCAAGCCCCTTTGGCGTGAGCTGCGCGAGCCGCAGCACCGTCTGCGCAAACCGGGCCTCGAGAAGCTGAAGAGCGGAGGCGTCGCGAAGAACCCGCAACGCCTCGGGCCACTCACGCTCGAAGCGCGCCTGATGGCGCTGGATCGGATTCTGTCCATCCAGGCCGAGTGCAACGAGATCGCGCGCGCCGGAGGCCGGCCTCTGATCGACCTGATCGACGACGAGGAAGAAGCCCGAATCCGTGAGCTGATCGCCGCAGAGACATGGCCGCAAGGATGGGAAGGCGACGAGCCGACGGGTGATGTCGTGCTCGACGTCATATATGCCAACGGCGCGGTGCAGCCGCGCCTCTTCAGCGAGGAAGATGCAGCATGACCACCAACACCTACGGCGGCTATACGGTCGCGCAGCTGCGCGAGTTCATCCGTCACCACTACGACGCCGAGCACGGCGGCGACAACATCGATGAGCTCACACGCGACAATTCGGCAAGCGTCAAGATCGTTCGCGATTTGCTCGACGCGATCGAGCCACAACGAGACGGTGACCTCCTCCGTCCGGTCGCGCGATGGGTCTACAACGCGGTACGCGTGAACCTCGACCTGCTGCATGGAATCTGCATGGAGTTCGGCTGCCAGCCTGGCGACGACGTTGCGTTATGGCTGCGCGATCACCTCTCCAGCATAAAGAGCCCCGCTCCCGAACAGGCGAGCGAGGCGACGGCTCAGCGGCAGAGTACGGAGAACCCGACCGCCGAAGACATTCTCGGCTCGAGCGCCGGAATCGGCAATGGGACGAGTTCGAAAGTGAGCCGCGCTGATGCGCTGACGGCACCTACGATCTCGCGCGATGCGTTCTATGACATCGTGCGGGCCGCGATGAAGAAGTACCGCGGCGACAACCCATCCCGCTACCTGAACGATGATCAGGTCGACGCCAACGACGGCGAGTTCGTACGCGCATTGGCGGATCAGCACGCGAAACTCATAACGGGCCGCCCTGTCGAGCAGCACGAAGCAGCGCCGGCCAGTGGCATGGAACTCGCATTCAGCAGTGCGGCGATGAGCCGCCGGGACGAGCTGGAATTGCCGGGCGCGACGGTCTACATCGACCGGTTCGTTGCCGCCTTGGGCCTTCTCTGCCGCAGCAAGCCGCCCAAGGAGTTGTGTGAGCAATGGCTGAATGGCGAAAGCGACGAACTTCAGTCGTGGACTATCGACAACCGCCGCATCTACTGGCAGACGGGCATCGGAGCGATCGAGGCCGCGCAGCACCTTGCAGACAACCCCGAGGAAGGCGAAGGGCACGAAGGATTCACCAGCGACTACGTGCGTGATATGGCCGGAGCGCAGCCCGAACCGGAAGCTCCGGCCATGTACATCGCAGATACCGAGTGGCCGGTGAGGCAAATCGGCATCCCGCATCCCGACGATCCGCCGACGATCATGACGGCCGCGCAGCCCGAACCGCCAGTGGCGGACGAGCGGGCGGCGCTTCCGGAAATGGCACGCAAGGCATTCGCGACGGCTGGCGCAAATCGCTGGCACCTGTCCGACCCGCCGATGGCCGAGGCAATCGTCCGCGCTGTATTGGTCGCCCGCGCCTCGTTGCCCAATGCGGCGGGGGCGGAAGATCTGAACGAGCGCGCAATGCTCGCGGCCGGCCAGTGGGCCACATCTGACACGCCGATCGCAGAAGCGCTCGCGTATCGCGACGGCTTCATCGCTGGTGCCCGCGCCCCTCGCACTGATGTGGCGGGCGAATACGTGTTGGTGCGTCGTAAGCCGACAGAAGCGGACATCGAGGCTTTGGGCGAAGTGAGTCCGTTCGACGACGATGTCTATGTCGTTGACATGTGGGATCTGATTATCGAACAGGCCGCGTTGCCATTTCCCGCAAATCCGGCCGCGATGGACAGTGACACAATATATTCGCCTCCCTCCGCAGATGCAGCGGCAGCGCCGGCATACGAGTGCGAGTTGCCGATGATGCGCAAAGCATTCCGCGTCACCGAGGTTAGCGGCGATCCTGATCCGGCGAAGCAGCGTTTCGCTATGCGGTTTTCCTTTCCGTCGATTGAAGCCATGTATGCGGCCGATGACGAATGGAACAAGTTCATTGCGTCAGGACCAGCAGACGCGCAGGAACCGGTGGCATGGGTTCGCAAGCATCCGGACACGGGCGAGCTTTCGGGCGACTGGCTCTGGAATGACGCTATCGAGCAATGCCGAAAGGATTCCGGCGTCTGGTTCCCGCTGGGCTTTCTGGCAGTAGGACCCGGCGGGACCACGATGCACGAATGCATGTCGAGCCTGCTGGATCAATTGGATGAGGCGCGAACCTACGCAGCGCGGTATAGCTGGCTGCGCGACCGCAGTCTTGATGCGATCAACGCGGGCGGCGTTTTCGCCGGCAAGACGCCCGATAACGTCGTGCTGAACGGTGCTGATCTGGATGCCGCGATCGACGCCGAAAGCGGGATTCGGTTCTACGGGAAGCCGGCAGACGCGCAGGCGGTGGAAGCGGCGACGTGGCGCGAGCTTGCCCGTCGCTTGTATGTCGAGCTGTTCCACTGCGACCAACAGATGCGATCCACGCGTGACGAGGACGGCGAACCGCATTGGACGCAGAGCTCGGTTGTGCGCGATGTGCTGGCTGATGCAAAGGCTGCGCTCGACGCCGTGCCACAACCTTCCTCCGCAGATGCAGCGGCAGCGCCGGCAGACGCGCAGGCGGAACAACCGGTAGCGATACCGGAACGGACGCGCGCCCTCCTCCTGAACGTTCTGTGGCATCACCAAGGTGGCAAGTCAACAATTGGTCAGCCGATCCGCGAGATGCTCGGGATCGGGCCTCACGACCACTTGACCGGCGACCAGTTGACCGAGGCAAAGCGTATCGAGAAGCTCGTCGCGAACAAGGCCATGGAAGACGTGCTGCAGGCCGAGAATGACCTCCTGCGTGCCGACCTCAAGCGCCGAAGCGACGTCGAGGCCGGCCACGTTTGGCACTGGATCGGAGATGGCACCGACGCGCTTGAATCGCTGAACTGCCAGGTCATCATCAAGGCAACCGATCTGCGCGCCCTTCTCGACGCCCCGCAGCCTCCCGCCCCGGCATCCGCTCCTGTCGGGCTGACGGCCGAGGCAACGGACTGCGGATGCGCCACGAACGAGGCATGCAAGATGAAGGCGGACGGGTCTTGCTGGAGGGCCGACTGATATGAAACTCGGAGAACTGCTCAAGAGCCGGCGCGAAGCGCTTGGCATGACACTGGATGATGTGGCCGATGCGACGGGTTCGTCGAAGTCCTACGTCTGGGAACTGGAGGCCGGCCGCTCGTACAAGATGGGCCTGCCGCTTGCCGTACGGTTCGCGGTCGCCCTCGGGTTGCAGGTCAACATGATGGCGGCATCCGCAATTGAGTCGGAAACCTCGGCCCTTCTCAAAGGTGACAAGCAATGAGTGAATACCACCGCTACCGCTCGATCGCGGACGACCTGAAGGCATCCGGCAACCATGTTGCATCCGAAGCCATCGACGAGCTGCTGACCGGCGCCATGTCCGCGCACGACGCCAAGCAGGAAGTCGCGCGCCACGCGAAGCGCATCGCTGAACTGGAAGCCGCACTGGAAATGGTGCGCGGCATCCGGTACCAGGAGATGCGCTTGCATCTTCCCGAAGGCGGCCACGTCAGCCTCCGATGGCCCGAATCGATGTCGCTGGAAAGCGCCGAGATGCTGCGCGAGGTGTTCGATCTGCAGATGAAGGCGCATGCCAAATACATGGCGAATCGGCCTGTGAAGCCGGAAACCGCTGGAGGTGACAAGCAATGAAAGCACTTTCGATTCGACAGCCGTGGGCGTGGCTGATCGTCAACGGGCATAAGGACATCGAGAACAGGACGTGGCCGACGAACTTTCGCGGTCGCGTGCTGATCCATGCCGGCGTCAATTACCCGAAGCGTGACTATCTCGATGATGTCGATTCGCTCGCGCGCTATGGCGATCTGCCTGCGCGCGAGGAAATGATCGGAGGCATTGTGGGCGTTGCAACCATCACTGGATGTGTGAGCGAAAGCGATTCCGAGTGGTTCAACGGGCCGTACGGCTTCGTCTTGTGTGATGCGAAACCGCTGCCGCTCATCCCATGCAAGGGCGCACTAAGTTTCTTTGATGTACCGCCCGATGCTGCTCAGTGTTTGCGCGAGCTCCACGCAGCAATGACCCACGGAGCCAAGCATGAGTAAGACGCTGACGGGCGCCGAGCGCGCCACGATCATGGACGCCTGCCAGAGCATTTCACGCAGCGCCGATGCGTTGAGGGACTGCCATACCGTCGATGGCGATTGGGGCGATGACGTCGACGCGAAGGCATTCTACGACGCCGAGTTGCAGCCACTCGAACGACTGACCGCCCTCCTCGGCACCCAGCAGCCGGAGCCGCGCGAATTCATCCTGTACGAGCACGACGACGGCCGCTTTGCCGTCTCAGCGAGCGCTGATGTCGCCCACTTCACTCGAGGCGATCCTGCATGGCATCGCGTCGGGCCGGTTACGGTGTATGGGCCGCAGCCGGAGCCGCGAGACGAGGTGACGGCCTTAATCGAGGCCGCAGAGCGCGTCGTCGAGGCCGATCGCGCTTGCGCACTCGACGATTCCGAAATCAACGTGCTGGCTTCCGCCATCGACGCCGTGCGTGCAGGAGACGGCCAATAAGGTCAGAAATCGAACGTGCCCACGACGAGAACGCCGCTCGCCGGAGCGCCCAGTTTGCCGGCAGCCGCCTGGTAGATCCGCTCTTTCCCGCGCTCGAACGCGGCCAGCCGATCCGAAGCGGTTCCGGGCGGGTCGCCGAAGTGATCCTCCAGCGCCTCTCGAGAAACGCAGAAACGCTGGACGATACCGTCGACGGTCAGCGAGAAGTGAACGTCGCCGCCTTTTTCAAACGGTTCTGTGCCTGGTGTCGGTTCGTATGCCACAGCCGTCTCCTCTATTCGTCTTTCATGCACTTCAGCGGTTTGCCTTGGGACGCGAACTCGACGAAGCACATGTCGTGGCTCCATCGGTCCCAGACCATGGAGTTATTGATCGGCGTGTACCGCAGCATCCACGCGGCGACCACGATCGCGAACACAACGACGATGAGTGCGCAGGCGCCGAGTGAAATCTTCCCCATATCTACCCCGAGTTGTTTTGTGCGAGGAATCGTAGCATGTCAACGTCGACACACAACCTGTGGACGACCGCCGAGGCGCGCCTGCTCGCCCGCCTCTATCCGTCCCCCATCCAGTCCAAAGCTCTGTACGCAGCATTTCCGCGTCATTCGCGTAAGTCAGTCCAGACCTTTGCCACCAGGGTGCTCAAGATCAAACGGACGCAGCGCGACTACAGGTCGTGCGCGACGCCGGCGTGGGACAGGATGCGCGCCATTCTCGAACGGGAGCCGCTGTCGGTTCGCGAGTTGGTGAAGCGCTGCGGCGTCTCACAGCAGCGCGTCAGCGAGCTGCTGACGATCCACCGAACCGAAGTGCACATCGTCGACTGGATCCCGCCCGTCGGCCGAGCTCAGTGGCGGGCGGTCTGGGCGGTCGGAACCGGGCCTGACGTGCCGTGCCCAGCAGCCATCAAAACGGAAGCTGCTTGCGCGGCGCGCAGGGCCATGAAGCGCAATCCGTTCCTCGCCGCGGCCGGTCTCGTGACGATCCCCGTCGGCGAGCGCGGCCGCGTCTTTCAGCAACCCATGGACGACACCGATGAGGAGCTCGCCGCATGAGCACACGAACCATCATCGAGATCAATCACGACTTTCTGCTGCGGCTGCTCGACGACCCGGTGGAACTCGCCGTCACGTTGCGATCGGTCTGCTGCGACCACCAGGCCGAGCTGAACGACGACAACGGTCGCGGGCACCAGCTCGACCTTGGCGGTGGCATCCGCATCATCTACCGCCGTCACCACAGCGAAGACGCGCGCTTCGTCACCAAATACATGGGCATCGACCTATGAGCGAGAACAGCAAAATCGAGTGGTGCGACCACACGTTCAACCCGTGGGAAGGTTGCCAGAAGGTCGGCCCGGGCTGCGACCACTGCTACGCGGAGGCGCGCAACACGCGCTTCGGTGGCGGCACGGCCGCGAACTGGGGACCAGGTGCACCGCGCCGCCGCACGTCGCCGGCGAACTGGCGCAAGCCACTGCAGTGGAACCGCGACGGCACGTTCTACGCGATCCACGGCCGGAGGCAGCGCGTGTTCTGCGCGTCGCTCGCCGACGTGTTCGACAACGCCGTCGATCCGGTGTGGCGCGTCGACCTGTTCAGGCTGATCGCCAAGACACCGAATCTTGATTGGCTGCTCCTGACGAAGCGGATCGGCAACGCCCGCGCCATGCTCAACGAAGTTATCGGCGAGCTGTCGTGCGGGCTCAACACGTGGGACGAGTTGCCGTGGCCCGGCGTATGGCTGGGTGCGACCGTCGTGAACCAGGCCGAAGCGGATCGCGACATCGAAAAGCTTCTCATGACGCCCGCCCGTCGCCGGTTTCTGTCCATGGAGCCGCTGCTTGGTCCCGTCGATCTCCAAGCGTGGTTCGATCCGACTGGTGGCTGCTGCATGCGGGAAATGCAGTCCTGCGAAGACTGCCCTGCCGACGCGCCATGGATCCACGGTCCGACCACTGAATACGCCGAGGATGGTTCGGGATATAGCTCGCCCGAAATCGACTGGGTAATCGTCGGCGGCGAAAGCGGCCCCGGTGCGCGGCCGATGCACCCTGACTGGGCCCGCTCGCTGCGCGACCAGTGCGCGGCCGCCGGCGTCCCGTTCCTGTTCAAGCAATGGGGCGAGTGGGCGCCAGGCGAGAACGCCGGTCCCCAGAAGCGCACCGAGGCGACCGCTCACTGGTGGGACGGCGAGTGGTCGTTCAGTTCGATCGCGCCGCGCGCAGCCGAGACGCTGCACTGCGACGACTCGCCCGACCTGTGGCGTTGCGGCAAGCACGCCGCCGGCCGCCACCTCGACGGCCGCACTCACGACGAATTCCCGGAGGCACTGTGACCGAGCACCCTATCCTTTTCAGCGCGCCTATGGTGCGCGCCATCCTCGAAGGCCGGAAGACGCAGACGAGGAGAATCGTATCGCCTCCGAACGGCTATCGGTGGCTCGACCTCAATGTCGGGACGATGGTCAACGATGGCGGACACAAGAAGCACCTCACCGATTTGTCGCAGCGCCACGGCGTCGCCAGAGATCGGCTGTGGGTGCGCGAGACCTGCCGCGCGGACGAACTCGACAGCGGACTCGACGGCGTGCGCTATCCAGCCGACGGTGCTTTCCTCACAATCGAAGAATCGAGCGACGCGGCCTGCCGGTGGGTCGAACTGTACGGATACCGCGGCCAGAAAGGCGCGACCGTTCCGGCGATCCACATGCCGCGCTGGGCATCGCGCATCACGCTCGAGATCACCGGCGTGCGCGCCGAACGCCTGCAGAGCATCAGCGAGTCGGACGCGCGCGACGAAGGTGTGACGATCGCCGACCATCACATGCGCGGATATTGCGGCGGCGCCTTCCGGCCGCCGAGCATCCGCGCATTTCATGACCTGTGGGACAGCCTGAACGCCGCGCGCGGGTATGCCTGGGACGCGAACCCATGGGTCTGGGTCGTTGAATTCAAGCGCTTCGGCGCGGGAGAGTGATATGCCGATCGTGACGAACGACGAGCTCGTCGAGCTGACTGGCGGCCTGAAGCAGGGAGCAGCGCAGGCCCGCTGGATCAAAAAGGCGCTGGGTATCGACGCACCGCGGAAGGCAGACGGCCATCCGATGCTGACGTGGGAGCAGATCAACCAGCCACGCGCCGAAGCCTCGCCGCGCACGCAGCCGAAGTGGAGAGTCGCAGCATGAAGAAGCACCGGGAACGTGATGGCCTCCTGCCGCGCATGGAGGCGCGGAAACGGAAGGAGGGTTTCACGTACCGCTATCACCCAGTCGGAAAGAAGCCCATCAACCTCGGCCAGGACCGGATCGTCGCGATACGCAAGGTACTCGACTTGCTCGGTGCTGGCGACGACGTCGGCACGATCGCGCGGCTCTGGGAGCAGTTCCAGGAGACGCCCGGCTGGCAGCGATATTCGCAGTACACCCGCAACGACTACAAGCAGTGCAGCGGGCCGCTGCTCGAAACGTTCGGCGACATGCGTGCGGCCGACATCGACGCGACGCATGTCTCGCGCTACCTGCGCATCGAGCGCGCCGCCGCGCCGGTGCGCGCCAACCGCGAGGCCGCCCTGCTCTCGAACCTGATCGGTCTGGCGATCGACCGCGGCGAGGCGAAGCACAACCCCTGTCGTGAAGTCCGACGTAACGAAGAGCAGCCGCGCACCGAAGCGCCGGATCCGGAAGACTTCCAGGCGTTCGCCGCTTGGGTCGCATCGCTCGGCGGACAGAAGGCAGTCATCGGCATGGCCGCGGAATACGCGGCGCTCGCTGGCAACCGAAAGGTCGAGTTCCTTGATCTGGCATGGCCGCAGATCGACGAGGCAGCAGGCGAGATCCGAGTGAAGCGCGCGAAGCAGCGCGGCAAGAAGCGCGGCGAGGTGATCGAGCACATCGAGATCACGCCGGCGCTGACAGAGCTGATCGCGCGCCTGCGCGCCGTTCGCAAGGACGACTGCCTGTACGTGTTCTCGAATCGATACGCGACGCACTACACGCCGGCCGGCTTCAAAACAGAATGGTCAAAGCTGATGAGCAAGGCGCTCGAGCTGAAGAAGATCGGGAAGCGCTTTACGTTCCACGACCTGCGCGCGTATTACGTGACGCGGCATAAGGCGGAACGCGGTGCATTGCCGGACTTGCATGCGAATCCAGCAACGACAGCGCGCGTCTACGATCGAACGAAGATCGTAAAGCGGAGAGGTATGTAATTCCCAAATTGGGAATTTAAAAACAAAAACGGCACTGGATAAAATCTCAGTGCCGTTTCCTAACTACTTGATGCTGCTTGGAATTCTTTGGGGTGGCTGATGGGACTCGAACCCACGACGACAGGAATCACAATCCT